>DJPV01000001.1 GCA_002437435.1 Lachnospiraceae bacterium UBA6403
TATTCAAAAACATACGTTGAGAGGAGACACATAAGATGAGTCAGATAAATAACAACATTGATCCCGATAGCAGGGATTATGATTTAAAATCAATAGAGCCGGATGAGCGTTTTATCCAGACCACAAAGGAATTCTGGATCACACTTGGAACGTATCTGGTATTCATGGTGCTGATGATCGCCAACCTGTATCTGGTGGGTGGTAAAGATGTATCAAAGTACAAATACATTTTTGGATTTCCACAGTGGATATTTAATGAGATCATTATTCTGATCGCAATGGTAGTAGCGGTTATTCTGGTGGTAACATTTGTATATCGTGATATGGATGTTACTCCACATGGAAAATTAAAAGACAGAAAGCATAAGGAGGGCAAATAGAGATGAATTTATCTACAAATCAGAGAATTATAATCATAACTGTATTTGCCGCATATACGATCTTCCAGTTGGTATACAGTCTTGTTACCAGAAAAACGATGGCAAATGGAAAAGGTGATTACCTGAGTAAATTCTATACCGGCGGCAGAAGCGGTGGTGTTCTTGTAACAGCCATGATGGTATCAGCCGGTGTTGCCGGTGCCGGAGTATTCATGGGTGTACCGGGTTATACATATACATTTGGTGCAACCTGGATGGTCTGCTGCTTCTGGTCCATGTGCACGAACTTCATGGTACTTGGACTGATTGGTAAGCGTGTCGGTATCGTAGCCAGAAGAACGGATTCCAAGACATTTGTTGAACTGTTGATGCACAGATATAACAACAGCAAGATTGTTGGTGCACTCTGTGGACTGGTTATCCTGTTCTTCCTTGGAGCATTTGCTGTATCTACAATTACCGGTGGCGGAAGAATCTTCCAGATCTTAACCGGACAGGATTATCGTATCGGACTTGCTATTTTCACTGTACTTGTTATTATCGCAGCTATCACAGGTGGTATTAAAGGTATCGCATCTGCGATCGTTTTCCAGGGAATCATTATGACAGTTTCCGTTATTATCTTATTTATCATGGGTATCAATGGAACTGATCTCAGCTATACAGAGACGATCCAGTCATTAGTAAAGAGCAATCCGGACTGGTTCGTACCGGCAAGTGTAAAGACTGTTATTTCATTTGCATTCTTATGGGGTATCACAACCTGTACAATGCCTCATGTAACAATGACAACTCTTACTTATAAAGATACACAGACTCTGCATCGTGCGATCAAGGTTGGTGCGGTTGTAGTAGCAATCTGGCTTCTTGGTTTAAACGGCCTGTGCTTTACGATCAAATACATGTTCCCGGCAGGAAGTCTTGCAACTCCTGACCTTGGTATTCCTACACTTGCAGTAACCGTAATGCCAGCATGGGCAGCAGGTCTGGTTCTCGCTGGTGTGTGTGGTGCGGTTCAGTCTTCCGTTGGTGGAATGATCGTATCTCTTGCAGGAACGATTGTCAGTGATCTGTACAAGAACCTGTTCAATAAAGATGCAAAGCAGGAGACATTAAAGAAGTTAAATGTTATCAGCGTTATCGTTGTCGCACTTGTTATTTTCTTATTTGCATGTGATCCACCGGAACTTTTAGCTTCCCTGATCACTTATGCAACCGGTGGTATGACAGTAGCATTCCTTCATACTCTGCTTCTCGGACTGTTCTGGAAGCGTGCAAATGAGTATGGCGCGATCGCAGGTATCATCAGTGGTATCAGTTTATACCTTTTGATCGATATGGGTGTCCTGCCAATCTCACTTGGTTTCAATTCCTGTATCGTTGCCTGCCTGATTTCCACGATCATCATGGTGGTTGTCAGTCTTGTGACACCGAAGTGTCCATACCGCGTGATCGCCACATGGTTTGGCAAGGATTACCCGGCGGAAACTTCAATCACTGAATAATATTGAAATACATATAGCCTGTCTGGCTGTTGACTAGACCACTGCACTATGACTCACTGTGGTTTCGATGAACGGAATATACCTGATTCGCAAATGTTCCTGTGC
The DNA here is from genome assembly GCA_002437435.1 of Lachnospiraceae bacterium UBA6403. GTDB lineage: Bacteria > Bacillota > Clostridia > Lachnospirales > Lachnospiraceae > Coprococcus. Next base: position 1,991 of record DJPV01000001.1, read on the forward strand.
TAACTCGCCCTGATGGGCTCAGACAAGCACTCACATTTGCTGGTATATGCATTTCATAACGAAATCCTCGTGAATGTCATAGTGCAGTGATCTTAGTTAACAGGCAGACGGGCTATATTTGTGTTTGTATATATGATTTAGTGCATGATGCTGTCTGGCTTGAGGGTATGGCGAATGATGGGTAGGCATGATACCCAAGGCGGCAGGTTGGATGAGGGTATGGAAGATAATAAGTAAGCATGATACCCAAGGGTATCAGAGAAATATGGGTATGGGATAGGATATGGTGCACGATACCCACAAGGACAAGTGGGATGTGGGTATTAGGAAAAAAATTGGTGGAAAATACCAAAAGAAGCTGAATAAATTTGGTATGCAGACATAAAAGTAGAGGTGATACCCCAGGAAAGGATATAGGCATGGGTATAAGTATGAGAATACAGAGGATATACCCATGATTCAGGAAACTTTTTTCATGTACATGATTCTGGAAGCTCTTTTTCACAGGTTGACACTGTGAGGGGATAAGGCTAAAATGAGACTGGCAGGCGATGTGCCTGACTATACAGGTAAGGCTGGTAATTAAAATGAAAACCATAGTAGCGAAAGCTGATCTGGAAAACGAAGAATTGTTCCGGAAGGCTTCGGATATATTAAAAAGTGGTGGACTGGTTGCATTTCCAACAGAAACGGTATATGGGCTTGGTGGAGATGCGTTAAATCCAAAGGCATCCGAAAAAATTTACAGTGCCAAGGGAAGACCATCGGATAATCCGTTGATCGTACATATTGCTGATACGGCAAGCGTATGGAAGCTGGCGGCAGAGGTATCCACGCAGGCACAGATGCTGATGGAAGCGTTCTGGCCGGGACCACTGACGATCATTTTCAAAAAGAAAGATATCGTTCCGCATGAGACGACTGGTGGGTTGGAGACGGTGGCGATCCGTATGCCATCACATCCGGCAGCTATGAAGCTGATCAAGGATTCAGGTGTGTATATTGCAGCTCCAAGTGCAAATCTGTCCGGCAGACCATCACCGACAACAGCAGCGCATGTAGAGCAGGATCTGTCTGGCAGAATTGATATGATTTTAGATGGTGGTCCGGTTGGAATCGGAATCGAGTCCACGATCGTAGATGTGACAGGCGAGCGCCCGACAATTTTGCGTCCGGGCTATATCTCGGCAGATATGATCAAGAATATTTTAGGAGATGTCATGATCGATCCGGCACTGGAAAGTGTGGATATGAAAGTCAGACCAAAAGCTCCGGGTATGAAATACACACATTATGCACCAAAAGGAAAACTCACGATCGTAGAAGGTGAGCGGGAAAAGGTTGCCGCAAAGATCGCAGAGCTGGTTGCCTGTAAGCAGGCAGAGGGATATAAGACGGCAGTTCTGTGTGATACAGAAAATATGGATTTATATTCCTGTGAAAATGTTCTTGATGCAGGAAGCAAAAAGAATGAGATTACAGTATCATCATCTCTGTACCGGCTGCTTCGTCTGTGTGATGATATCGGTGCAGAATATATTTACAGCGAATCCTTCCGGGAAGGTGATATGGGATATGCGATCATGAACCGGCTGATCAAGGCAGCAGGACACAGAATCATATCGGTGTGATGCTCATGATGTAATGAACGCAAAATTATTTGCTGGCAAGGATGCTGATTTTGCGGAATGCATTGAGTGATGAAATCACGATGTAATGAAAAAATAGTTGACAGTGGAGAAAAGATAATAGTTATATTATAAAGGACAAAACAAGAAAGGCAGGACAATGAATATGATAGCACTTGGATGTGACCATGGCGGATACGGATTAATGCAGGATGTGATTAAGCATCTGGAAGAAAGAGGACTGGAATACAAGAATTACGGATGCTATAGTGAAGAGTCCGTTGATTATCCAGTATATGCAAAGAAAGTTGCACATGCAGTAGCGGATGGAGAATGTGAGAGAGGAATCCTGATCTGTGGAACAGGAATCGGAATCTCTATCACAGCAAATAAAGTATCGGGAATCCGTGCAGCACTCTGCGGCGACTGTTTCAGTGCACAGGCAACAAGAGAGCACAACGATGCAAACATCCTTGCAATGGGTGCACGAGTAACCGGACCGGGACTTGCACTTAAGATCGTTGATACCTTCCTTGACACACCATTTTCAAATGACGAACGTCATATCAGAAGAATCAAGATGATCGAAGAGTAAAAAAACATTATGAACTGCATATACCAGCAAATGTGAGTGCTTGTTTGAGCCGACAGGCGAGTTGGCACAGGAGCATTCGGGAATATGCAATTTATAGAAGATTATAAGTAGTAAGAAAAACATCATTTATCAGGGTGGGATGTATATACTTTATGTAGCAGACCTTTTCACACGTCGGTACTTAGTGAACTGCGTAAGCAGTGAGCTTAGAACCGTTACGTGTGAAACAGAACGAAAGTGTTCTGCGAAATAAAGGTATATATATCCTGCCCTGATAGATGATGTTTTTTGTTTACAACAAAAATTGTGCAAAATGACATGGAAAATGGTTAAACTAAATTTGACAGTTTGAAATGTTTGTCAAAAATGACCCAAAAACTGGTAAAATTTCATAACCTTTTGATGGAAAATCTCTAAAAGAAGATAAATATTGCTTGAAAAGAACACACTAACATAATAAAATATTAACAGAGCGGCATTTCTATGCCGAGATTAATAATTACGGAGGGAGAAATTATGCTACAGGAAGCCATGAAGACATTAGAAGATGCGGAAGCAAGGGCAGCCGAGATCGTAAAAGAAGCCGGTAAAAAAGCAGAAGCAATTCAGGCGGAAGCAAAGGAAAAGGCAAATGCGATGATCGTAGATGCAAATGCAGGTTCTAAAACAGATCTGGCGGCTATCGCGGTCGACCAGAAGAAACTGGAAACTAATCTTGCAGAAAAAGCTTTGAAAGAAGCATCCGACGAGATTGCTTCCTTAAAAAAACGTGCATCCGAGCGAGAGGGTGAAGCCGTAGAACTTGTGATCAAGCAGTTATTATAAGCGCTTGAATATCAGGATGCAGAAGGGAGGTAATCATTATGGCGGTATTGGCTATAAAAAAGATTGACATATGCGCCATGAAGAAAGACAGAAAAGCCATATTGGAGAAACTCCAGTCCATGGGGGCTTTGGAGATCCGGACTGATGGGGATGAGACAGAAGTATTTAAGAAGATTAATACAACCAGTCAGCGTTCCAAATATGAAAAACGAGTCCAGAATACCGACGAAGCCTTAGAGATCCTTGGCAGATATGCACCGGAAAAAACATCGATGCTGCAGGCACTTGCAGGAAAAGATGATGTAGACGATTCTGTATATAAAGAGATTGTTGAGAATCGGCATGAGTATAATATGATCGTTCAGAAAATCCGGGATAAGGATAAGAAAATTGGAAACTGCAAGGCAGAGATTGCCAAATGCCAGCTTGCGATCGATGGACTGAAACCGTGGATCAATATGGATGTTCCGATCAATACGACCGGAACCGAACATACAGATGTGATCATGGGAAGTTTAGGACCCGGTCTTACAGAGAATATGATAGAAGAACTGGTTGCAAAAAGGCAGCCGGAGCTGTCGGCTCATGAGATCACGGTGATATCTTCCGATAAAGATCAGACATGTATATTTGTGGTATGTTTGAAAACAGAGACGGAGAGACTGGAAGAAGCCTTAAGGGCAGAAGGATTTACCCGGATGTCATATTTTTCAAAACGGACACCGGAGAATAAGATCAAGAAATATCAGCTTACGATAGAAGGGTATGAGGATGAGATCGAGGATCTGAAAAAACAGATCGCCGGGTTTGCGGAGAACAGGCAGGCACTTAGGACCTTATCCGATTATTACAAGATCAGAGCTGAGAAATATCAGGTGCTTGGAACCCTGCTTCAGTCAAACAGTACATTTATCATAACCGGTTATGTACTGGAACGGGATGAAGAAAAGGTGAAAGAAGAGTTGAATCATAATTTCGTGCTGATGGTTGAGACCAGCGAGATACCTGAGGATGAACCGGCACCGGTACAGTTAAGTAATAAGATGCCATTTGCATCGGCAGAAGGAATTCTGGAATCCTATGGACTTCCTGCCAGAGGCGAGATGGATCCGACGACACCGATGAGTTTATTCTATGTATTCTTCTTCGGATTGATGTTGTCGGATGCGGCATATGGACTTATTATATTCCTTGCATGTTTTATCCTGCTTCGGAAGTTCCCGAAGATGGGTGATGGCATGAAGAAGTCACTGACATTATTTGAATATTGCGGTATATCGACATTGATATGGGGTATCTTGTTTGGAGGATATTTTGGAGATGTGGTAGCAGTTGTATCACGAACGTTTTTCCATCATGAGATCACGATCGCGCCGGTATGGTTTGCACCGCTCGACAACCCGATGAAGATGCTGATCTTCTCCCTGTTATTTGGATTGATCCATCTGTTCGGTGGTCTGGCGCTAAAAGGCTATATGTGTTTAAAGAAGAAAGATTTTATAGGCTTCTTTTCAGATGTTGTATCGTGGTATCTGCTCATCATCGGTCTGGTACTGATGCTGATGCCAACCAGTTTATTTGCATCGATTGCACAGGTAAGCTTCCATTTTTCAAATGGACTTAAGACCTTCAGCTATGTCATTACGATCTTAGGTGCAGCGATCATCGTTGTGATGTCCGGCAGAAGTCATAAGAATCCGGTGCTCCGACTGGCACTTGGTTTGTATGACATTTACAATATCACAGGCTGGCTGTCTGATTTGTTATCTTATTCCAGACTGCTTGCGCTGGGACTTGCAACCGGTGTTATCGCACAGGTTATTAACCAGATGGGAAGTATGGTAGGAGATGGAATATTGGGGGCAATCGTATTTATTCTGGTATTTATCATCGGACATACATTTAACCTTGCGATCAATATGTTAGGTGCTTATGTCCATACATGCCGACTTCAGTATGTAGAATTCTTTGGTAAGTTTTATGAGGGCGGCGGAGAAGCGTTCCGTCCATTTAAAGAAAATACAAAATATGTAGATATAGGGAATGCAGGCATGAAAACCTGTAAACCGGAAATTAAGGAGGAATAATCAATATGACAATGGGTACAGTTTTAGCATTAACAGGAGCTGCATTAGCAGTTATTTTGGCAGGTATGGGATCTGCTTATGGTGTAGGTATCGCAGGTCAGGCTGCATCAGGTGTAGTAAGTGAAGATCCAAGCAAATTCGCAAAGGTTCTTATCATCCAGCTTCTTCCTGGTACACAGGGTATCTATGGACTGCTGGTAGGATTTATCGCTTTATCAAAGATCGGTATTTTAAATGGTGCTCCTGCAGAGCTTTCAACAGCAACCGGTTTACTGATTCTTGCAGCATGTCTTCCTATCGCATTAGTTGGTCTTGTATCCGCTATGCATCAGGGCAAAACCGCTGTATCAGCAGTTGGTATCGTAGCAAAGAAGCCGGATCAGTTCGGTAAAGCCATGCTTTTCCCTGCAATGGTAGAGACATATGCGATCCTTGCGCTGCTCGTATCAATTCTTGCAATTAACGGCGTACCGGTATAAAGCAGGCGCAGATTTGAAACATGATTGAACAAGCAGTACAGGAGGATTTGTATGACAGGATTAGAGAAGATCGTTGAACAGATTCTGGAAGAGGCAAACACTCAATCCGATATGATCCTTGAAGATGCACAGAAAAAGGCAGATCAGATTATAGAAGATGCAAAGGTGGAAGCAGATAAGATCAAAGCGGGTTCGGCTGAAAAGGCCAGCCATGTAAAATCTGACGGTATGGCAAGGGCAAAATCCTCTGCTGACCTGAAGAAACGCCAGACAGTCTTAAAGGCAAAGCAGGAGATCATCAATGAAGTAATAGGCAAGGCTTATAACGGAATGATTGATATGGAAGTTGATCGATATTTCCATATGATGGAGCGTATGATCGGAAATGCAGTACAGCCAAAGAGCGGACAGATCAGCTTTTCAGCCAAGGATATGGAACGGCTTCCGGCAGGATTTGCAAAACGGGTATCAGAGATAGCAAAAGCACATGGAGGAGAATTAACGCTTGCGGATAAAGCCAGTGATATAGATGGAGGATTTATCCTGATTTATGGCGGTATTGAGGAGAATTGTTCGTTATCTGCCATGTTCCATGCGCAGAAAGAAGAAATGGCAGACAAATTAAATTCCCTGTTATTCACATAAGGGAGGTAGAAAAATGGCAAACAAATATATATATGCAGTTGCCAGGATCCGGGCACTTGAGATGTCGTTGTTTTCGCAGGCTGTGATCGAGCAGTTGATCGTTCAGAAAACATATGCGGACTGCCTTCAGTTTTTAAGTGAAAAAGGCTGGGGTGATACAGAAGCCGGAGTACAGGATGCAGAGACCATTTTGAACAGGGAACTGGAAAAAACATGGACACTGGTCAAAGAGATGGTATCCGATCAGACAGTATTTGACGTGCTGCTGATCCAGGATAGTTTCCATAATCTGAAGGCAGCGATCAAGACCGTTATAGACGGAGAAGTTCAGGCAAATGTATTTTATGACAATGCATCTGTTTCGGGTGAAGCATTAGTCGAGATCATTAAGAATAAGGATTTCCGGTCATTACCGGAATCCATGCGGGAATGTGCGTTAGAGGCATATGAATGTCTGGTGCATACCGGAGATGGTCAGATGTGTGATGTTATCATCGACCGGGCAACCATGCGGGCAATGCTTGCGGCAGCGGAGAAAAATGGAGATGCATTATTAAAAGAATATGCAGAGACAGTTGTGGCAGTTGCAAATATCAAGATTGCAGTCCGTTCTGTAAAGACAGAAAAAGGACTGGATTTTATGAGACGTGCGATGGAGGAATGTCAGACGCTCAATGTGGAACGCCTGATGCGGGCAGCACTTTCCGGTATGCCGGATGTGATCAAATATCTGGAAGAAACACCGTATTCCGGTGGAGCTGCGGCATTATCGGACAGTTCATCTGCATTTGAACGCTGGTGTGACAACCGGATCATAGAGGCGATCCGACCACAGAAATATAATTCATTTACGATCGGACCACTTGTTGCTTATGTACTTGCAAGGCAGAATGAGATCAAGACAGTCAGGATCATCCTGACCGGAAAGTTAAATCATCTGCCGGATGATGCGATCAGAGAAAGGGTAAGGGAAATGTATGTATAGAATTGCAGTATTAGGTGAATATGACAGCATCTATGGCTTTGCGACTCTGGGACTTGAGACCTTCCCGGTATCCGATGCAGAACAGGGCAGTACGCAGCTCAGAAGACTGGCAGAAAGTGGATATGCCGTTATCTATGTAACAGAGAGTATGGCAGAGCAGATCAAGAAAGAGATAGAGAGATATAAGACGCAGATGCTTCCGGCGATCATCCTGATCCCAGGAGTTTCCGGTAATACATCCGCGGGTATAAATGGAGTAAAGAAATCCGTAGAACAGGCAGTCGGTTCGGACATTCTGTTCAGTGGAAACTAGGAAGGAGCGTGACCAGAAAACGTGGCAACAGGTAAGATAAAAAAAGTTGCAGGACCTCTTGTTATCGCAGAGGGAATGCGTGACGCGAATATGTATGACGTTGTCAGAGTAAGTGAGAGCCGACTGATCGGCGAGATCATAGAGATGCATGGAGATCAGGCATCTGTTCAGGTTTACGAAGAGACATCAGGACTTGGACCGGGCACACCGGTAGAGTCAACCGGAATGCCGCTGTCCGTAGAACTTGGACCCGGACTGATCAGCAGTATCTATGACGGTATCCAGAGACCTTTGGATGATATCATGAAAATCTGTGGAAATAATTTGCAGCGAGGCGTTGAAGTTCCATCATTAAAGAGAGACATCAAATGGCCATTTGTTCCATGCGTTAAGGTAGGGGATAAGGTAGAAGCCGGAGATGTGATCGGAATCGTACAGGAGACAGTTGTCGTAACTCAGAAGATCATGGTTCCATATGGTATAGAGGGAACTGTAAAAGAGATCAAGAACGGTGATTTCACTGTAGAAGAAACTGTATGTGTGATCGAGACAGCAAAGGGAGACAAGGAACTGACTCTGATGCAGAAATGGCCGGTTCGTAAAGGCCGTCCTTATGCAGAGAAGATTCCACCGGTTATGCCGCTTATCACAGGACAGCGAGTTGTTGATGCATTCTTCCCGATCGCAAAGGGTGGTGTAGCAGCAGTTCCTGGACCATTCGGTAGTGGAAAGACCGTTATCCAGCATCAGCTTGCAAAATGGGCAGAAGCCGATATCGTTGTATACATCGGATGCGGCGAGCGTGGAAATGAGATGACGGATGTATTAAACGAGTTCCCGGAACTGAAAGACCCGAAGACAGGATACTCCCTGATGGAGAGAACCGTTCTGATCGCAAATACATCGGATATGCCGGTTGCAGCCAGGGAGGCTTCTATTTACACCGGTATTACGATAGCAGAATATTTCCGTGATATGGGATATTCCGTTGCACTGATGGCTGACTCTACTTCCAGATGGGCAGAAGCACTCAGAGAAATGTCAGGACGTTTACAGGAGATGCCTGGTGAGGAAGGTTATCCTGCATATCTTGGAAGCCGTCTGGCACAGTTCTATGAGCGTGCCGGTATGGTTAAGACACTTGGTTCGGAAGGAAGAACAGGAGCCTTATCCGTAATCGGAGCCGTATCACCTCCTGGTGGTGATATTTCAGAGCCGGTATCACAGGCAACCCTTCGTATCGTTAAGGTATTCTGGGGACTGGATTCTGCACTGGCTTATAAGAGACATTTCCCGGCGATCAACTGGCTGACCAGTTATTCGCTGTATGTAGATAACATGGGAAAATGGTTTGAGGAAAATGTCAATGAGCACTGGATGGAAGACCGTCAGAAGCTTATGACATTATTACAGGAAGAAGCAGAGCTTGACGAGATCGTTAAAATGGTTGGTATGGATGCGTTATCTGCAAGTGACCGACTGAAGATGGAAGCAGCCAGATCCATTCGTGAGGATTTCCTTCATCAGAATTCATTCCATGAGATCGACACTTACACACCACTGGATAAGCAGTTCCGCATGATGGAACTTGTGCTGGCATTCTATGAGGAATCATCAGAAGCCTTAAAGAGGGGTGCAACTATAAAGAATATTCTGAATATGGAGGTTCGTGAGAAGATCGGACGTTTCAAATATACACATCCGGAAGATGTGGAAGCAGAATATGACAAGATCATAAAGGCACTTCATCAGGAACTGGAAGCAGCCATAGCAAAGGAGGACTAAGCACATGCCAAAAGAATATAGAACCATACAGGAAGTTGCAGGACCTCTGATGCTGGTACATGGTGTAGAAAATGTCACCTATGATGAACTTGGTGAAATCGAGCTTGCAAGCGGCGAAGTCAGAAGATGCAAGGTCCTTGAGATCAATGGTGAAGATGCACTGGTACAGTTATTTGAGAATTCAACAGGTATCAACCTTTCAAACAGTAAAGTAAGATTCCTTGGACGGAGCATGGAGCTTGGCGTATCAGAAGATATGCTTGGCCGTGTATTTGACGGACTGGGAAGGCCGATCGATAAAGGACCGGATATCCTTCCGGAGGAGAGAAGAGATATCAACGGTCTGCCAATGAATCCGGCAGCAAGAAATTACCCATCGGAATTTATCCAGACAGGTATCTCTGCTATTGATGGATTAAATACACTGGTAAGAGGACAGAAGCTGCCGATCTTCTCAGCATCGGGACTTCCACATTCGAAGTTAGCAGCCCAGATCGCAAGACAGGCAAAGGTGCGTGGAACGGATGAACCATTCGCAGTAGTATTTGCGGCTATGGGTATTACTTTCGAAGAAGCGAACTTCTTCACGGAGAGCTTCAAGGAGACAGGCGCGATCGACAGAACTGTACTGTTCATCAACCTTGCGAATGACCCTGCGGTTGAGCGTATCGCTACCCCTCGTATGGCACTGACCGCTGCAGAATATCTTGCATTTGAAAAGAACATGCATGTATTGGTTATCCTGACGGATATCACAAACTATGCAGATGCATTACGAGAAGTATCCGCAGCCCGAAAAGAGGTTCCGGGTCGTCGTGGATATCCCGGATACATGTATACAGACCTTGCAACCTTATATGAAAGAGCAGGAAGACAGCGTGGCAAGAATGGTAGTATCACAATGATCCCAATCCTTACCATGCCTGAGGATGATAAGACACATCCAATCCCTGACTTAACAGGATATATCACAGAGGGACAGATCATCTTAAGCCGTGAGCTTTACAGAAAGGGTGTAACACCACCAATCGATGTACTTCCATCGCTGTCACGTCTGAAGGATAAGGGTACCGGTGAAGGAAAGACAAGAGGAGATCATTCCAGCACCATGAACCAGTTATTTGCGGCATATTCCCGTGGAAAGGATGCAAAGGAACTTATGACGATCCTTGGTGAATCTGCATTGTCGGATATCGATATTTTATATGCAAAGTTTGCAGAGGCATTTGAAAAGGAATATGTATCTCAGGGTTATGAGACAGACAGAAGTATCGAGGAGACATTAAACATCGGCTGGAAGCTGTTATCGATCCTGCCTCGTGCAGAACTGAAACGTATCGATGATAAGTGGTTAGATCAGTACTATGGAAAGTAACGAGAAGCGCGTGAGCGGACTTGGTAATCAGCTACATGAGCTTGCTCATAGGAGTTGATCACCGGGGACGTGAGCATGGTTCGACAGAACCCACCGAGCCGTCAGGCGAGGTGGAGCGCTTCGAGTTAATAAACGGAAGAGCGCTACGAGCCGCCAAGCAAGGTGGACGCTTCGAGTTGACATTATAAGGAGGCAAAAATGGCAGCTACACAGGTAAATCCTACCAGAATGGAACTGACCCGTTTAAAGAAGAAGCTTGTTACGGCAACCAGAGGCCATAAGCTGTTAAAAGATAAACGAGATGAGCTGATGCGGCAGTTCCTTGATATGGCAAGAGAGAATATGGCACTTCGTGAGAAGGTTGAGACCGGTATCAAGGCCGCCAATACGAATTTTGTCATAGCAAAAGCCGGCATGTCTGAACAGATCCTTCATACGGCACTGATGGCACCAAAACAGGAAGTCCAGCTTACCTGCAAGGATCGAAATGTTATGAGTGTAGATATTCCGGTATTTGAATATACAACAAAAAGTGCGGATGAGAATGATATCTATTCTTACGGTTTTGCATTTACCTCAGGCGATCTGGATGATGCAGTAAAGTCACTTGCTGACATCCTTCCGGATATGCTGAAACTGGCAGAGATCGAAAAATCCTGTCAGCTTCTGGCGTCGGAGATCGAGAAGACCAGACGGCGTGTAAATGCGCTGGAGCATGTTATCATTCCTGAGACAAAGGAGGGCATCCGCTATATCAGCATGAAGCTTGATGAGAATGAGCGAAGCACGCAGGTGCGGCTCATGAAGGTCAAGGATATGATGCTGGAGGAAGCCCATCACTATAAAGAGCATCAATTTGAATAGAAACGGACGAAAACTCCTGTGGAATAAAACCACAGGAGTTTTCTGTTTGTTGTTATATAAGAAAATAAGATTTTATTTGTTTCGTTCAGCAAGTTGAGCCTTTAATCTTGCAATCTCATCATTTTTTTCAGATAAGGTAGCATTCATTTTAGATACTGCTGCATTCTTTTCAGCGATAGCTTCGTCCCGTTCTTTTTTCAGCTCATCGATCATGTAGTTGACGGTATTTTCATCCAATTTTCGTAATGCTTCAGAAAACATGGTAACAACCTCCTCCGGGTGATACAGATATTCTGACATATCCATGCAGATAGTCTCCATCCATGGATAGTCGGATATTAGTGCTGCAAGGTCATCCATGGTAGTTGCTGTTAACAGGGATAACCATGCGTTAAGTTCGTTGATATCTTTAGAATACTTACTTTTTCGGAAGACGTCAAGGGAAACGACATAGTATTCCTGTAGAAGATGAAAGTCGATCCCGGTATCAAATGCAGCCTTCCCATGATGCAGGTAGATGTCGGATAGACTGGTATCATTACATTCGGGTGGGCTGTTTTCAAACATCACGATCGTATAAACATTTTTCAGATCCTGATAGGTGAATGTACTTCCCTTTTCCCCTTTTACTCTGGTGTACTGGCGGAGCAAGAGATCGGCAGAGTAGCAGGACATTCGCTCACCGGGGAATGTATATGGTATTTTCTGAATCTCGACATTTGCGATCGAACCATCTTCTAACTGAACAATGATATCCAGAAGCAGGAGAGAGGTTGATGGCAGCATACTGTCTTCATTTGACAGGATGCACTTCACGGTTACATTTGTACCGATGATACTGCTGATCAATCGTGATAACCGTTCCGGGTATACATCCGGGTTAAATAGCTTCTTGAAAAAAGGATCATAGGTTAATGGCAGACTTTTCTTCCCTTCCATGAATTCAAGAAAGCGCGATTTCCATTTGTCAGGCCAGTTCAGATATGTCCGATAAATGGATGGATTCTTTTTTAACTCCAACAGACATTCATCTTTGGTTCGGGATGGGAAAAGCTGTTGAATATTTTTTATGGTAGACTTTCTGTTATTGTCTACAGATGAGATAGTAGTGTTTTCTGTTTTATTTTCATTGTACATAAATTTATTATCCTCTTAATTTCCGGCGCCTGTTTTGTCGACAGGAACAGCTTACCAGAAATAAAAAGAAAAAGTTCATAAATGTAATGAATGGTATTGTTTCATGTAATAACTTGTAGGTTATGAGATGAGAAATCATAGATTTGAGTGTAAGTTTATTATTTAATTTTATTGAAAATGGTGAAAATAGTTTGCTATTTATCTTGAAAATGAATTTAGAAAGATCAGTGTTATGTTTATAAGTTTAGTCAAATTATAATGTAAATTAAATCATTGTTGCAATGGAAAAGGTTGAAATAAAAAATAAGATAATGTTATAATGAAACAAATTAATTAGTTAGAATTACTTTATATGAACAATTAGATTTAAAGTGATAAGTTAGGTGATTG
>DJPV01000033.1:0-35263 GCA_002437435.1 Lachnospiraceae bacterium UBA6403
ATTGCAAATAATAAATCGACGGCAGATTTCATGATTAATTCCAAATATATGGATCAGGAATATGACCATAAGGTTATCAATTTTAAGAAAAATATCAAACAGCGTGCGGAAACTTTATAAAACAGATAGAAAAATACGAAATAAATTCCACTTTCAGTTAGAAATTGCCCTATCAGGTTGTTCTATAATGTGACCTTTTTTGACAGAATACAAGAGTAGTTTTTGGTACACATTATAGAATAAACATAATTGGAGTGGACAACTTGGTAGGAATCGATAAAGAGATGTTTGGGCAACGTCTTAGAGAGATCCGAAAGAAGCATGGGATGACTCAGGCTGAACTTGGAGAGAAGACCGGTCTTGCAGATAAATATATCAGCAGGATTGAGACAGGAAAGGCAGATGTTTCCTTGGACTGTTTTGTAAAGCTGGTTAATGCATTTGATGTTCCCGCAGATTATTATCTTCAGGATAGTATAAACTTTGACTATAAGGTTGCGGACGGAGAACTGGAGAAATATGTATCCTTTCAGCGATTTGGTACGGCAAAGACAGAACAGTTACTGGCGGTTCTTGATAAGCTGATCATGCTTATGGATGTAACCAAATAGTCGGTGATCAGATAAATATAATAGGGGGGACAAATGATACAGATAGCAATTTGTGATGATGATGTAGTTATGCTTGCAGATATGCGGAGTGTAATTACACAACATATGGAACAGAAAAATCTTAATTATCAGCTGTTTTCTTATCCAAATGGGGAAGCGTTGTTGATGGGAACAGAAGATGCCGGAATGTTTCATATTGTTTTTTTGGATATTGAATTAACAAGAATGGATGGGATTCGGGTAGCAGGAATACTACGGGAGAAATACCCATCCATTATTTTGATTTTTATATCTGCGTACAGCGAATATTATAGGGCAGCTTTTGATGTTCAGCCTTTTCAGTTTCTTGATAAGCCGGTCGCGGCAGACCGGCTTCTTCTAACATTAGATCAAGTCTTAAAACGTGTTGTCAATGACACAGAGCTTTTGACGTTCTGTCAGAATCGAGTATATTATTCCATAAAAATTGGGGATATCATTTATCTGGAAAGCAACAGACGGATGATAACGGCTTTCTGCACCTCCGGTACATATGAATTTTATGATAAGCTGGAAAATCTTGAGGAATATCTGGGAAAACGACAGCAGAGGTTTGTCAGGATCCATCGTTCATTTCTCGTAAATACAAATCATATCCGAACGATTTCATATACTTGTGTAGGAATGAGCAATGGTGTCGAATTGATGATCAGTCGGGATAAAAGAAATCGGGTGCGTGAGTACTATACAAAATGGCTGGAAGGAATGGATTTTTGATCTGGATGATCACGCTGGTGTCCGATCTGTTCTATCTTTGGAATATAAGGTCTTTGGGGCATGCGTTATATCACCGGTCGAAATATAAAAGTATAATAGAGATCATGCTGGAAATTATATGGCTGTGTATCTACTATATTATTTCTCATATGATATCAATATATAAAAATCTGATGTTTGTGAGTTTATTTCTTTTGTATCTTGTATTTTTTAAATTGCTTTTTGATGGTACGGAGAAAAAAGCTTTATTGACATCAATCTATCTTGTATTAATGCAGGTTATTGCAAAGATATGCATATGCTCTGAATTTATAGAGTATGGGTGGTTTGAAAAGGTAAAAGGGAGGGCAGCAGTCCCGATAGAGATGTATCGAATAATTCTTTCAAAACTGCTGGTGTGTCTGTTTATAAAGATCTATATTCTAATCTATAAATTCTTACTTAATCGATATAATAACAGATTTCAACAAACTGAAACAAAAAAATTATTTATGGAAGCAGATAGACTGGATCATCATTTGTATTTTTATGACTGGCTGGAGGCGGTTCTGATTCCGGGTATGTCCATGGTGATCATAGCAGTTTTTTTTACTGAAAATACTATGTATCAGGTGGTCTGGCTGGCTGTGTCTGTTTATGGTATCAATCTGATGGCACAGGATCTCTATATGAGAACTCGGCATGAGAGAAGTTCGGCAGTATTTGTCTGGAATATTCAGAGACAGGCAGAACAGTATCGCACATATTGTCATTCACTTGGTGAGGCGTGGGAGAGAAACAGGCGTTTTCGTCATGATCTGAAGAAGCAGTATATGTTGGAACGTATTTATCTGGAACAGGGTGAATATGGGAAATTGGAACAGGAATATGACCGGGTGATTCAGATTACTTCATCAAAAGAGGTTATAAGTGGTCATATCATGACGGATGCCATTTTGTCCTGCAAGAGATCGGAAGCGGATCAGCGGCAGATTGGACTTACAGTGGAGACATCTATACCTGCAGATCTGGCTATCAGTGATTATCATCTGAATATGCTTCTGGGCAATGTGCTGGATAACGCGATACGTCATACCGGACAGGGAGGACAGGTTTGGATCAAGATGATCTATGACCGGGAAAATCTTTTGATCCACTGTAAAAATACTGTTGATGGATATGAAAATGCATCGATAGATTCCGGGATACCTGTTGAAAAAGCAGAGACATTTATTCCGGGCATAAAGAATGGAGCAGCAAATCTGGACATGCATGGAATCGGACTTCATATTATGCGGGAAATAGTTGCATATTATAATGGAACAATGGATATAAAAAAGACGAAATGCGAGTACATTGTAATGATAATTTTGGAGCTTACTTACCAAAAGTTACATTGAGACATACCATTTATTACATTTGTGATAAAAATGTCCCTTTTTTGTGTATAGTGTGGGTATCGGCAGATATGAAAGGCTGTCGGAGAAAACAGATGAAAAGGAGGGTAGTCGGACATATACAGATAACGGCTGGCAGACATTTGTAATTTCAGTATTCAGGCGCCGGATACAGGAAAAAATGGACTGCACAGGTATGTAAAATTAAAAATTCATAAGATGTCAAAATGGGCAGTACAGGCTGTGTTATACGGACTGTACTGCTTGTTATATATATGTGTCTACACATATCGTTCCAGAGTGATGTAGATACGCCCTTTCCGTGTCTCTTTGCCACAGCTCTTATAGATGAATTTGCCGTAGCCGCGGATGGAGAAAGTGTCGTCCGGTTTTAGTGTGTAACTGTTATTTTCCAGAACACGGTTGTTGAGAAAGACTTTTTTCTCCCGAAACAGTATAACAGTCTGGCTTCTGGATAACCTGGTAATAGCGGCAATCACAGCGTCGATTCGCTCGGATGCGGCGATGCATTGACATTCTTCAAGAGTAGGGGTGATGTCAGGAAGATCTGAGTCCGGACATGGGATACAGCGGATGGTTGTGTGTTTAATGCGGGTTAGATTCTCGGAAATATAGTCAGCGATAGAAGACACACAGAAGACATAGGCTGTGTTACGGATTCCGCTTCTGGACGATTCTTTCATGATGATGTCGCCGGTCATCTCACGTTCAATGCCAAGATTCATCAGAGAACCCAGAACATCCCGGTGGGTCAGCTCGTCTGAAAATTTGTCCAGTAATGGTGTGATCTGAAGTATGGTGATCGGAAATGGAAGTTCGTATCCGGTCATATCTTCTGATCCAAAGCGGATCATCACACGGTCACATCCTTCCCGGCCGCCGAAAATCTGATATGGTACATGGCTGATGTCTGGCAGGATGGAATAGAAAACGTCCAGATCGGATGCAGACAGAAAATTCGTAAAAGTATAGATATTCTTCTGGTAGGCTTTATTTGCGAGATCCCTGAAACGTCCCTGTAATAATGAATCTGTATTCATGTTATAGTCCTCCTGTTCGGGTGTGATGTGTGATGTCTGATCTGTAAATTCTATGTAGCATGATAGAATTATTGGGATAATTTGTAAAGGGGACATGACCAGAAATGGTTGGTTTTCTAAGCAAATAGTTAGCAGAAGTTGAAAATGAACGAAGCAATTACACCAGAATCTTAACTTTTTTGAAATATTCTTGACAAAATCTTTACAAACGTATATATTGTGTAAAGCGTCTGGCGCGATAGAAGAGGATTCCAAACACGGGGTCAGTAAGATTGTGACAGACGTTATATAATTGCATGGTATTTTTTTCGAAAGATGAGGAGTTCAGTTTTGAGCTCCTTTTTCTTTATATCTGATAGAGAAATTCGGACATTGATGTTTACCGGATTTTATTTTCTGAGAAGAAAAAATACAAACGCTGCGCGACATAAAAAAGTATTCTGAACAAAAAAATGGCATTTTTCACAATATTTTCAAATTTTTGCTGCTGTAAAAAATCGTAAAATGTCAAAAAATTTCGTACGAAAATCGAATTATGATTGATTGAATTTGGTTGTTTGAGTAAAGAAGTAGTAAATTTGACAAAATAAGGTGGGCAAAATCAGTCAAAATATTCACAAATATTTCATTTTTAGTAAAATTTGTGCAAAAAGCACCATAAAACCTGAAAAACTTTATTTATTATGCAATATTTACAAATTTGAAATGATTTGTTATCATAGCATCATAAGAGATGGAACAACAAACATCTTGATAAAAGTTACTACATCGTAGTAAACTAAAAGACAGACAATTACTTAACATTTGAATAGATATGATGGAGGATTCCCAATGCACGAATTCGTATAATCCCTATATTACGATGTAATGTACCCCATAACCCCCAAACCCCCCCAAACCCCCCCTTTTTTTGGAATCCTCCATGACCTCTCCTTTAAGAATGAGCCTCAGCAATATTAATTGCTGGGGCTCAAGCCCTTTCTATAATTAATTTCCCTAAAAATTTTTATCTATGATGTTTCTATACATAATTTCAATTTCACCCAGATTTTTATTTATGATTAATAGATATAGCAGCCTGAATGGTATAAATCTATCGCTGGATGTAGATACTCTTTTATAAGAAAAGAGGGTTGAAACGGTTTTGTGGGCTGTAAAAGTTTCTTTTTATATGAAAAGAGGTTTTAGGTATGTTATTTCATAGAAAAAACAGAGCCGGAGATCAGGAATATCCGGGCGCGCAACAGGGAAGAAAGCATGATATGGATAAGAAACGCCATTTGGGCAGGAAACGGAAAAAAGTGGATGCGGTTCAGGCAGAGCTGATGGAGCATTATCAAGATTATATGGAAGAATTTGCGGATGAGTTGTCGGTGTATGGGGTTATACAGGAGATGGAGAAAGACAGGGAAATGCTGGAGGATGAGCGGTAGTTTGCCTGATTCGCATATGAGACGAAGATATGGCAAAGTTGATTACACCTGAGATTTTTCAGAAGAATACAGCAGAAGATTATTTAAAGGCGGCGATCGATACGGCGGAATGGATCGATACGCTGGCAATTAAGACGGAGTATCGGGATTATGTATTATATGTTGCGGATGTCCTGCTTGAAGCGGCAGTAGGAGATGAAAACGGACGGCTGATCCCATATCAGGATCATCCCGTAACAGATCCGACATATGACAAATATTATCTCAGTACATGTCATGGCCCGGTTGGAAGTACGCTGGCATTTCGTGAATTATATGAGATTACCGGACACCGGGACTTCGTACCTGGTATGACAGTTGGTGGAGAACGATCCCGACCAGAGTTGTCAGTTATCCGGGACTGTATGTCGGTGTGGCAGGCTGTGCATCCTCTTTGCTTCGTACCTATGCGGTGCTCACAGGTAAGAAACTGACCAACCTGTACGAATATCATTTCTTTGAGAAGTTTTAAAAATGTATATAGATTATGCTTCTATGGCTACAGTGATCTCGGTAATGTAGTCTTGCGGATCTTCGGCTGTGAAGCTGTCTATAACATTGTGCTCCAGATATTCAGAAGAAGTATGGATGTTGTGTTCATGTTTATAGGCTATCAGGCGGTCGTATGTGACGCCGATCGTATCCCAGTGACCGGTGTGGTAGGCGGTGAGATATTTTCCGGCGGGCAGAGTATGAACCTGAAGCCCGTAAGGCTTGTTGTCCAATAACAGGGCGACATTATCATAGATAGCATATTTGCCTGATTCGATATGGGAAGCGTGCTGGAAATATGCCATATCATAATCATTTTTAAATGTAGAACCGACCGTTAGCAGAAGGTTGATCAGGTCATCGGTCTTCCGATACAGTTCAGCATCTGTAGCGGTCGGTGCTTCTGCATAGAGATAGTAGCGTTCCGGATAATCAGCAATAAAGATGGCTGCCGGATCGATCTGCATAGCGAAATGGATCTTGCTCTTTTGCTGTGAGATCCATTTTTCCATGGATCGTAATTTGGCAATCTCCGTATTGATCTGATGTTCACGTTCTTCTAATAAATGGAGCATCTTAGCCGGATCACGGTTAGCAAGCTGCTGTTTGATCTCCTTTAATGGCATACCGAGGTCTTTTAACAGAAGGATGGTGTCAAGGATCTCAGTCTGATAGACCGAATAATAGCGGTAGCCATTTGGCTGGGTAATCTCCGGCTGAAATAAACCGATTTCATCGTAATGAAACAGGGTTTCCTTCGTTATTCGCATGATCTTTGCGAATTCACCGGTCGTCATATATATCTTTTTATTCATATGGATTTCCTTTCATTTTAAAACTTACACTTGACTATAGGGTTACCCTATAGTATATGCTTGGCTTTGTCAATCAGAAAAGTGTTATAAAACGGAGAGGACTTGTTAAAATGGGTAAATCATTAAATCGGCGCATTACGCCATGGTCACTGCTGAGCTTTGCAGCACCGTCTATCATTATGATGGTATTTATGTCATTGTATACCATCGTGGATGGTATCTTTGTATCGAGATTTGTCGGAAGTAATGCGTTATCATCATTAAATATCGTATATCCCGTAGTAAATGTGGCGATCGCTATTGCCATGATGCTGGCATCGGGTGGAAATGCGATCATCAGCAAATATCTTGGAGAAGGAAATAAAAAGAGAGCATGTGAGAGCCTGACCCAGTTTGTTACGGTATGTATTCTGGTCAGTCTTGTGATCGTGGTGATCAGTCAGATGTTCCTGACAGAGATATCCAGACTGCTGGGTTCCAATGAAGTGTTACTGGCAGACTGTAAAAGCTATCTGGGAATGGTGAGCTTATTTATCCCTGCCTGTATGCTGCAGACGTTGTTCCAGATGTATCTGGTCACGGCGGGGCGGCCAACGATGGGCTTGCTGCTTATGATCGGTGCGGGTATTGCAAATGCTGTTCTTGATTATGTATTGATCGTGATCTGCGATATGGGAGTTGCAGGTGCAGCACTTGCAACAGGAATCGGTCAGTGTATTCCTGCGATTGCCGGACTTGGATTTTTTCTGTTCTCTAAAGGAGATCTTCGGTTTACCAGATTCAAGCTTTCTTTGCGGGAACTTGGACATGCCTGCTATAACGGTTCTTCAGAGATGGTATCAGAGCTTTCAAATTCTGTCGTAACGGTATTGTTCAATCTTGTTCTGATGCGGCTTGCAGGAGAAGCCGGAGTTGCGGCTATCTCGATCCTGCTGTATGGACAGTTCTTATTTAATGCATTTTATCTGGGATTTACAATCGGAATCAGTCCGATCGTTGGTTTCCAGTATGGCGCAAAGAATAAGAAAAAGCTTCGGAGTATTTATAAGATTGCGTTCCTTTTTGTGGCGGTATCGGCGGTTATTCTGACGGTTATTGCAGAGGTGCTTGCGACCTGGATCATTACGGTATTCACACATGACCCGGAAACGTTTGAACTGGCGGAGATTGGATTCAAGATCTTTGCGATCAATTTCCTGTTCAGTGGATTGAATATCACATCCTCCGGCTTCTTCACTGCCCTTTCAAATGGTAAGGTGTCGGCGATCATTTCGTTCAGCCGGACATTTATCTTTACGGTGTTAAGCCTTCTGATCCTGCCTCATTTCCTTAAGATCTACGGAGCGTGGCTGGCTGTACCGATCGCAGAAGCGGTGACGCTTCTTGTGACTGTGCCATTTCATAAAGTGTATTTTATTGGTAAGGGGGAGAAGAATTATCTGCGGGGGTGAGAAATATGTGATCGGATAAAATCAATCAGTTCATGATTTATCCGTTCGTTCTTTTCTTCGGCTTCCATATATTCCGGTAGTGGCAGATCCGGCTGGCACTCACCGCAGATGTCGATGCCGCATATGGTTTCACGGCTTAAGATAATGCCAAGCAGATGTTCTAACATATCAAGTGTCATGTCACCCTGATTCCAGTTAGTTTCCGTGAAACGGGTGGAGAGAACATCTTTATCAATAGAAATATAAAATGGAACACCTGAAAGGATGTCAGCTGATTTCTTTTGGGCGATTCCATTTTTTAATTCTTCAGCGGAAAAAGTCAGGAGACGGTCTTTGCGCACCGCATCAATCTGAGAAATATCAGCTGCATCCGGTCCGATCAGAATTAACTGCTTCAGATTCGGATTCTGATCCAGAACAAGCCCTGCCCAATCACCACAGCTCATCATTCCGTTAACAAGTGGCTGCTGCATATCCGTATGGTGGTCGAATACTACGAGCGAGAATGGTTGTTTGATCTGGTCGGTGGTTATCTTTGTTATATAATGAAAATTTCCGGAATCAATAAAATGAATACCCTTAGTACCATATGGCATGATTCGTTTCTGAATCTCGGCAGCAGCTTCATCTGAACAATACAGATCACAGCCCTCGATGTCAGAGCAGTCGATCCAGTGAAACTGCGGGTTGTTCTTCATATCTTCATCACAGTATACATGTGTAAAATCCAGAATGTAGTTGTTTGGTTTGTTGTTCATGGGTAAGACTTCCTTGTAAATGTTTTTTGATTATAAGTAAATAAAAATGAGCGTAATTGTGCTATGTTGTTTATTTTGTCCAAATTTCAAGAGTCTTCAGTAGCTTTTCCTTGGTGTCGGCATCAAGTTTAATAATCGCCTGATATAAATTTCGATCTAATGCAGTTTCGGTATATTCAGGTTCAAGTTCACCAACCAAGGAATCCAAAGAACATCCAACAAGACGGGCATAATAAGTCAGCATACGTAATGACATTGCTGTTCTATTATTTTCAACATTGCTTATATAACCGGGTGTGACACCAAGAGATTCTGCAACCTGATTTTGGGTTAAACCATTTTGTAGTCGTAAATGTTTAATAAGTGTACCGTAATTTTCTGATTCCATAAAAATCCTCCGCATAATACATACTAATTATTTTATAAGTATACAATAAATATTTCTTGCGGGGGAATGTACTATTAGTATATTATGTATATAAATAATATATATCGGAGATGAAATCAAGATGAAAACAAACATAAAAAGAAAGCGGAAAATGGATGGTATAGATATAATACCAGATTCGCAATGCCGGTAACTGATGGTAAAGGGGAAATTATTGAATATAACATGTATCAAGCAGTATTGATTGTGAGATATTCTGCGAATAAAAAATTGTATTTATATGATATACAAAATATAAAAAAGAAACGAGATACCCATCATGGATAGTAATATCAGATGGTTAGAAACCCGTTTCTATTAACAAAATAATATGTTTAATAAAGAAAGTCAAGTAGGAACAAAAAATTATTTAATGTGAAAAACATGATATTGGAATATGAACATTTATAATAAGTGTTAATAATTTGAAAAATAAGGGATTATTAATCTATATCATTTTTCCATTATACAGACATACAGAAAAATTCCTCTGCATACATTGTAAAAATGAGATTTGCAGGGGAATTTTTTTGAGAGATTATATTGAAGAAAGAGCAGAAGAAATTGGACAATATATCGTGGAAAGCGGAGCGACTGTCCGGCAGACAGCAAAGAAATTCGGGGTAAGTAAAAGTACGGTACATAAAGATGTGACGGAACGGCTGGTAAAGATCAATCCATTTCTGGCGGCAAGAATCCGGGTCGTTTTGGATGTGAATAAAGCAGAACGGCACATCCGGGGAGGAATGGCGACGAAAGAGAAATATCTGCATGAACAGGAAGAACAGGAGACATGATGAATAAAAATATTTGTATAGATTGGTATAAGGCGAAAAGATATGGAGCCAGAAGATGACATGAGGTGATAGTGCAGAGAGGCAATTTGAAAAAGATTGCTTCTCTTTTTTAGTTTACTTGTGTTATCAGACGAGATTGGGTAAAATGGAAAATAGATATAACGAGGAGAATGTACGAGAATAAGGGGTAAAAGATAGTTAACGGAGGCGATTACAATGAGACAGAAGTTATGGAGAAATAAAAAGTTTGTGGTGATGGCAGCAGCATTTACATGTGTTGCAGCTTTGACCGCGTGTGGAAAAAAGGATACCGATTATAATGTAGGTAATGGAGATGGTGGAAGTGTTCAGAGAAAATATGGTATTCCGGAATCGTGTGATACCACATTTGATACAGGATCGACCGGGCTTAAAAAGATCCAGTTGACAGATTCGGATATTACTGTGCCGAATACCAGTGCAATGTATGTAGCTCCGGTAAAATGAAGGAGATTGATTCGGATATTGACCGTATGAACCGTTTGCTGCAAACGACTTCAAAGCAGAGAGAAAATGCGGGAGATTATTCCGCAGATGAATATATGGGTATAGTTGGTGATCTGGAATACAGAATAAGTTTTCCTCAGGAAGGGGAAAATGATACTCTTTTTCGGATAAAGGAAGATCTTCTGCAGTATCGTCCTATGGAAGGTGCGACGGGTGTATTTACATCCAGTCTGGAAGAATACAATACCGGCTTGGGTGACGGATATTCATTTGAATACATAAGATCGGTTATGGATCAGCCAGTGTCGGACGTAGCAGTCTGGACTGCTGATAATCTCCGTCAGGCAAATGGATTTGTGAATGTTCCAATCGAGAAATATACGATTCAGGTAGATGCAAATGGTGTAATTGAAGCTCTCTGGAACAGTTATCTGGAAGCCGATGGCAGCCCGCAGGCGGTGGAGTTGTTATCCTTTGATGAGATGCTTAAGAAAGCAAATGAGTCTATAGCAGCATATTACACCAAATATCCGACAGCATATAAGCAGATTGCATTTAACGATATTACGTTGTCTTACTATCTGAAACAGAAGGAAGATGGAAGTGGATTTGAGTATGTTCCGGCTTGGATTCTTGCGGAATACGAAGATCCGAAAGATCATGAACTTCCTGAGCAGGTCGTAATTCTGGATGCCAGAGATGGCTCGGCCATCGACCTGATGAAGCTTGCCGAAGCAGTTGGGGGCATTTCCAGTGCAACCGACTGAATTCCTGAAAATTAAAAATTGACCGATCAATGCCCGATAGGTGGTGTTACATTAACGTGCGCCGGTTTCTATTCGGTTCGCACACCTATTTTATGCCTGCTGTATATTAATAGTCTATCCTGCTGCAAACAAGCTGCGCTTTCTACTCGGTGTATATGTCTGATCCGCTCATGCTCCTGTGCAACTCGCCCTTTGGGCTCAAACAAGCACCCGCATTCGCTGACAATATACACCTCCTGACGAAATGCTCGCTATGTTGCTGCAGAATAGACTATTGATATACAGCAGGCACTTTTGTGTTATGGACATTTGGATAGCCGTGTCAGTTGACGGTGGAAGTCGGCGTGATGCTCTGGCTGGTATCTCCGGCTGTCAGGGTGTAGGTGCTGCCAACCTCAAGCTCCGGGCAACTGACAATGACAGAATTGTAGGACTTCGAAGTTTCATGTGACAGGAGTACATTTCCATCAGCATCTGTCAAAGTAACAGTGGTTGTTCCGCTGGTATTTGATGAAAGCGTCAGCATGTAGGAACACTGGGTAGAGTCCGAGCCGAAGTTCTGTGCCATGCCGGAATATCCCGTTGACAGGAAGTAACCACCTGTAATGGTTGCGGAGATGCTGTAGTCTAAGGCACTGTCGCCATTGCTCTCCGGTCCTTCGACATATACAGTTCCGCCATTCATGTAGAAATAACCATTGCTGTCGATACCATCACCACCTGCATTGATCGTAATTGTTCCACCGTTGATCGTGAGGACACAGGATTCATCGGCATCCATATCGAAGCCGCCCATGCCACCCGGTGCGTTGCCTTGTGTCTGATCTGTATTGTTGTTAGAGTTATTCGATGGATCAAAATTACCATTTGCTGGTGGAGTGCCTTGTGGTTTATTATTCGACTGTGAATTATCTGAATTCGAACTGTTATTTTCATTAGTATTCTTTGATGGATCAAATGAATCATCAGAAGGTGGGTTGCCTGGCATTTGATTATCGTCGGAAGGCGGGTTACCCGGCATCTGTCCATTGCCTGGACCGCCTTTTCCCTGTTTGTCGTTGGTGGAGTCATTGGAGCCGGAACCATTTGCGGCATTGATTCCATCATCGGAAGATACGATGTCGATATCGCCATCCAGAATGGTAATGGTCTGTCCTTCGAGACCTTCGTAGCTTTTCTGGATATCGATCGTTCCATCTTCAATATAAAGTGTTGAATCGGCATGCATACCATCATCATCAGAGTTGATCGTAAATGTACCTCCTGCGATGTAGATGTAGCCGAGATTTTCGTCGTCATCATTTGAGGCGTGGATGCCATCCTTTGTTACGGTCAGATCAAAGGTTCCGTCCAAGATACGGACACTGCCTTTTCCTGACAGACCATGCTTGGCACAGGTCATCGTATATGTTCCGCCGGTTACTACCAGATCATCCTTAGATACGATGCCGTGACCATACGGAGAGTTGATCATCAGACTGCCTGAGCCGTTTAAAGTCAGGTCGTCCTTAGAGAAAATAACAGCGTCAATATTGTTGTCATCAATAGCAACAAATTCTTCTGTCGTTGCCAGTGTGTTAGAAGAACCATCAGCAAGTGTGATAAATACTTTGTCGGCTTTTCTGACATAGATCGGAGCACTGGATTTGCAGCTAAGAGTCAGGTCATCCAGTACAAGCTGGATTTTTGTTTCTTTGTCGGTATCGATAATGACCTGCGCGTTGGATGCGGAGCCGGTCAGAATATAAGTTCCTGCTTCGGAGATCGTAACCGTTGTGCAGGATGAATCCGTGGTGTCATTTGTATCGGAATCTGCTGCATCATTTGAAGCGGTTGACGAATCACTGATTGTTACAGAGTCGGAAGAGCTGCTCACACCTGATTCGGAAAATGTGATAGTTGAAGCCGATTTTTCATCATAAGAAGGATCGCTGTCACGGTCCGTGAACATATCTGATTTTGTAAAGCTGACAGTTGAAACAGAGCCATCGGAAGAATTATCTGCATCACTGGTGGTTGCGGTTGTCGATGAACCTGAAGTTGATGAATCGGTTGTCGCCTTGCTGCATCCGGTGACCAGTGACATGGTGAGAGCACCCGTAATTACAAGTGCGGTTATTTTTTTCTGATTTCTAATATAACGTTGATACAGGCTTCCCAGATAGCCAAATGGCGTATCAAGGGGGGCATTTGTGTTTGATTTTTTATCAAATGTTTTATTATTCTGTGCCATAGAAAACATCTCCATTTTATATTTGTAAGACTACAGTTCTGTGACTGTAGTTGAATCATTTAGCAGGCTGATCTCCAGGTTGCCGTTTCGACAGCGGAGAGCGTCAAGAAATTCCTTCTGATCTGCACCGGATTTGAGAGAAATAGCGTAGGTCAGGCGGAACATGCTTCCCATATTTGTCGTTTTTACGGCATTTAAGGATGCCTTTGTTGTGTATGTATCAAACAGATCTTTGAAAGCATCTGTATAATTCAAGTCTTCCGGAATCGTGATCCGTAGGGTCATGCCGTCCGGTTTGCTGTGGGAGCCAACCCCAAGAGCATGTAAGATCAGGCTGACGAGACCAAGGATCAGGGCAAATAATATCGCATATGCAAGGTATCCCATGCCTGCCATCAGACCTGCACCCATCGCGAGAAAGATGGTTCCGATTTCTTTTGCCGTTCCCGGAATGGAACGGAAACGAACGAGGCTGAATGCACCGGCTACTGCAACACCGGTTCCAATATTTCCATTTACCATCATGATAACGACGCAGACAATCGCGGGAAGCAATACCATGGTAATGAAGAAGCTCTGTGTGTATCGGGTCTTATAGGAAGATACACCTGCGAGGAACAGTCCGATCAGCAGGGATACGCCCAGACAGAGCAGGAAATCCGTTAAGGTAATGGATGATGTGTTGTCAAATATTGTATTAAAAAATGTTGTGTTCATAAAAGATACCTCCGTAGATAGTTATTTGTTTTATGTCATTTTGGGTATGTATAGTAGTTCATTTTCGCAAATGTAGTCTGGCGAGCCGATGTTATTTCATGCAATTCCTTTTTGTTCATGCTGGTAGACGCTGCCGTATTTGGAAAAAGATCCTTTCTGCAAATGCTCCTGTCCGAGAAAATGTGTCAGCCAGAGCGGCATGCCACCGGAGGTTTTTATTTCCATGATGATTTGATCCTCCGGGAGAATAAGTTCTCCATAGTTTCCATCGGAAAGTTTCAGGTGGTCGGTCCGGAAGCGGATGTTGCGGTCAAATGTAATTCGAAATCCGCTGTCCTTTTTATTATAGAAGGCTTCCCGGTCATAGGAGAGAAATACATGAGGGGAAAGCCCCTGATAATAGGAACGGAAATAATCGATCTCATGCAGGATCTGAATTGTTCTGGCATCCGGGATGTTATTCGGAAGCTCCGTTCGCAGTTCATCCGTTGCTGTATTTGCAAGCATGGCTTCTTTCTTGGTTATCAGTGGGATGTCGTGCTCCAGATAGTCCATCATTTTCTGATAGGGAGCACTGATCCGCCGTTTGTAGACGATGCCATCGTATTTCTTCTTGATCTCTAAAAATACGGTCGTATCCTGATCCGGAACACCATAGCTTCGTAAACGCAGCTTTTCTTTATAGACCGGTTTTTCTAATGAATGACGGATCAGCAGATCATTTGGAGTGTCAAAATAGATATTCATGATCTGGGATTTTCCGTAAGCATCAGCTTCCATATATGGCTGCATTTCCCGTTTCAGGACTTCCATCTGAAGCTCTGTAAGGAAATATTTGATTTCATATCGTTTAAATACTGTCTGTATATCCATAAAAATAAGGCTCCTTTGCATTTCTCGTTAAAGATAATTGCAAATTGTAAATTTAATTGTGCATAACTGCTATCGACATTATGCATATTCAAATATTGTGTTTCGCAATTATCTATGTTATTTAGAGTCTAGCAAAGCAACCTTAATTGAACTTAAAGGTATAAAAACGGGAGATGTTATAGTGCGTATTTAGTATGATTTGATAAAAATAGAAGATACCATTACATATTATTCCGTAAGACGCTTTCTCTCGTATCCTACTCTGTATAACTTCGAACTGACCTCAGCAAAGCTTCGCTAAGGTCTCAGTTATCGTGCAGCGGTACATAAAAGGTTGCAAAGTACGCAACCTAAGTACCGGGCCTCGGATAAGGCTTACTTCATAATAGTATGGTATCTTCTATTCGGTTATAAATTTTGATAGTTAAATACGCACTATGGCATTTCCCGGTTTTGCGGTTATAAAGGTAAGGTCAGGACAAATTCGATGGAATGCTCGTCCTCGCTCTTGGCGGAAGCCTTTCCTTTGTGAGCTTCGGTGATGGCTTTGACGGTTGCAAGTCCGATGCCAAAGCCTCCGGTCTCGGTATTTCTGGATGAATCCGGGCGGTAGAACCGTTCAAAGAGTTCATTGTGTTTGCCCGGTGTGATCTGTTCGACAGAATTTTCAAATACAAGAACGGCGGAGTGTCCTTTCTTACGACAGGACACATGGATGGAACCGTGTGCATTGGAGTATTTGATCGCATTGTCGATCAGCAGGGTAAATGCCTGCCTTAACGTATCGGCATTTCCTTTGATCTGGATGCCCGGCTCGATTGAGGTTGTCATTTCCTTTTCTCTGGATGCACAGACGGCATCGAAAGAAGTAACAATGTCAGTTAAGAGGTCGGAGAGGTCAAGTGACAGCATCTCTATCCGTGGTTGTTCCTCGTCCATTTTGGATAATAAAACCAGCTTTTCCGTAAGAAATGTCAGTCGCTCGATCTGTTTCTTGGTGCTGGATGTCCACTGGCTTTCACCCGCTTCCATCTCGATGACATCGGTATTTGCATCAATGATCGCAAGCGGCGTTTTGATCTCATGGCTTGCATCCGTGATAAATCGTTTCTGTTTGTCGTAGCTTTCGACGATCGGACGAACCGCACTTTTAGAAAAGATCATCAGCAGGATAAAGATCAACAGCAGTCCTGCAAGGCTAATCAGGATACTGGCATAAAAGAAGCTGTGGAAAGAGTCCAGATCCCGTTCACAGTCGAGGAAAATGTACATAATACTGCCATCGGACAGTGTGATCTGTCGATAACGGTAGTTTCCATAGTAGCCTTCTTTCCGGTTTTTACTATATAAAGTTTCCGCGTAGTTCTCAGCGGTATCTGATGCGATAGCAGCAATGTTGCTGACATCGGTATCGGATACGGCAGCGGAATCACCGGATACGGTCATGGTAACTGTAAAATACCGGGTGTTAAATGGCGCTTCCGGTGATATGTCGTCGTGTCGTGGGTTGTCACCCTGTGGTTTCGCCAGATCCTTGCTGTTGTCATCATTTGCAGGTGGAGCAACATCATCATTTGCCGAAGCCATGTCGGGGGTATTTTCATTGGCTGTTAGAGATATATCAGAATTGCCATTATTTGGTGTTGGATCGGATTTATCAGGCATGGATACTGTGCTGCCGGAAGAGATGTTATCTCTGCCTGTTTGTTCTGGAGAAGAAGTTGGAAATGTTCCTTCGTTATCTGCCAGAATATTTAATAGCTGATCAGCACTCTGTTTCGTATTTGCATAGTTAATGATATTGATGGTTCCCATGATGATGAACAGAACAAGAAAGACTGCTGTCATGGAAACCAGTATAAATTTGCGTCTTAATTTCTTAAGCATGTTTTGCCTCCACGGAATAACCAAGGTTACGGGTCGCTTTGATCGTTACTTCTGAGTGGATCTGATTCAGCTTCTTTCGAAGATTGGAGATGTAGACCCAGACGACATTCAATTCGGCGTTGCTGTCGTAGCCCCAGATCTTGTCCATGAACTGTTCGGTGGAAATGATCTGTCCCGGTGACACCATCAGCATTTCAAGCATCTGGAAATCTTTATTTGACAGCTTGATATGTTCCTCACCACAGGACAGTTCATAGGTTGCCCGGTTCAGATTCAGATCGGCAAATGTCAAAACAGAATTTGTTATATCTTCTTTCCGCCTGGTGATCGCACGGACTCTGGCTAGCAGTTCTTTTGTCGAAAATGGCTTTGTCAGATAATCATCTGCGCCCAGATCAAGACCGGTTACTTTATTATCGACACCGGAAACGGCTGTTAGCATGATGATTGGCACGTTGCTTCCCTGCTCTCGGATTTTCTTCAAAACAGTAAGCCCATCCATTTTCGGCATCATGATATCGAGGATCGCGGCATCGTAGAGATCTGTCTGAAGGTAGTCCAGTGCATCCTCCCCATTATAGACCGCATCCACGGAATAATTGTTATGTTTAAAAATGGCAGTCAGCGCTGCCGACAGTTCTTTTTCATCTTCTGCAAGCAATAAACGCATTCAAAACCCTCCTTGTCTATGAGCTGCATTTTCGTATACCACGGGGTAAGTATTGGAGTATATTCACACGGTTCATTTTCTATTCGATTTGCCCAGGTTTATGTTGGCTGTATCCCCATGATTGATTCTGGTGCAAACAAGTTGCGCTTTCTATTCGGTGTATATGCCTGATTTGCTCATGCTCCGGTGCTAACTCGCCCTATGGGCTCAAACAAGCACTCGCATTCGCTGGCAATATACACCTCATCACGAAATGCTCACAATGTTGCAACAGAATCGATCAGTGGTATACAGCCACATAAAACTGTGCAAAATCCATAAAGAAAATGAAAGGTGTGAATGTAATCCGATTCATTTTTCGTAGTATACGAAAATGCAGCCCAATAATTGCTTATTGTATTTTTTACAACAAAAGTTTCTATCTATAAAATAACAGCCATAACTTAAATTAACTTAAAATATAGCCAAAGTATACCGCACCTGCCCCTATATCGCAAATTAAAAAGGCTTGTAGTTTAGGATATTCCGGTCACTATGCCAAATAGCACAGTGACCGGAATATCCATGTTTGCCAATCTTTTTAATTGCGATATAAGGGCAGGTGGGGTATAATCAAGGGTGAGTTGCCAGAGGTTTTTCTGGCTGAGAAACAGAAAAGGGGTCATCCTATGAGATTTATTCATATAGCGGACGTCCATCTGGGCGCCGTTCCTGATAAAGATAAAAGCTGGAGCAAAGAGCGGGCAGACGAGATCGAATCAACATTTGACCGCCTTTTAGCTGTGGCAGAAGAAAGAAAAGTAGAACTGCTGCTGATCGCCGGTGATCTGTTCCATGCACCGCCATCCCTGCAGGAGTTAAAAAGTCTGGACTACAAGCTGTCAAAGCTTACAAATACAAGAACTGTTATGATCGCAGGAAATCATGATTACATCGGAAAAGGATCACCGGCGGAGAGTTATGAATTTACATCAAATACAGTGTTGATGCCGGCAGATACTTTTAGCAATGCATATCTGGACGATATCAATGTCTGTGTGACCGGATTCAGTTTTGGACAGGTGGAATACACAGAAGATGTCTATGCAGATATCATGCCGCAGATGAAGGATGCGATCAATATTCTGCTGGCACATGGCGGAGACGAGAAGCACATACCGATCAATTTCAGACGGATGGCAGAGGCTGGATTTGACTACTGTGCACTCGGACATATTCATAAGCCGAAGCATATCGTGAAGAACAAAATGGCATATCCGGGTTCGTTAGAGCCTCTTGATCGTACAGAGACCGGTCGACATGGTTTCATTTACGGACAGATCAAGGATGGCGAGACGAAGATCCGCTGGGAGCCATTTAACTGTCGAAGCTATATTAATCTGGGATTTGCCGTGAAACCGGAATACAGCGGTGCAAAGATTCTGGATGTTCTTGCAAAGCAGATGGAGAGTATGGGTACTCAGAACATTTATCGAATCATCCTGTCGGGACATATGGCAAATGGACTGAAGCTGGATTTTTCCGGCTTGATGCGGAATTACAGGATTTATGAGATTGTAGACAATACATTGTGCGAGTATGATCTGGATAAATTGTATCTGGATAATGAAGATAACCTGCTTGGACGGTTTATTGATCGATTTGCGGAAGCAGATGATGAGATCAGCAAACGCGCCCTGAAATACGGAGTAGAAGCAATACTTGCAACTGGAGATAAATAGACATGTATATAAATAAGCTGTTATTAAAGGAATTTGGAAAATTTAATAATAAAGAAATTCGGCTTAAAAAAGGTTTGAATCTGATCTACGGTGCAAATGAATCCGGAAAAACCACAGTAAAAGAATTCATCGTTGGTATGCTGTATGGAATTGATAAGACCAGAGGCATCGGCGCGCGGCTTGATAATTATGAACTTCGCAAGCCTGTAAATGGCGGTGGATATTCAGGAAAAGCGTATGCGGTAACAGATGAAAAAAGTTACCTTTTGGAGCGGAACTTTCTTCGCACCAGTAAGAATGCGACGCTGACGGAGATTGATACCGGAAAGGAAGTACAGCTTAAGAATCAGAATTCTTATAAGGACATCTTGTTTGATGTGGATAAGAGCACCTATACAAATACTCTTTGCATCGGAGAGCATGGAGCAGCGCCCGGTAAGGAGCTGGCAGAGGATCTTGGCAATTATGTGGTGAATCTGACAACGACCCGAAATGCCGATATTGATAAGACAGAAGCTGTCCGTTATCTGAAAAATGAGAGACGGAAATTTGAAAATAAAAAACTGGCGGCGGAGATTGATCAGTTAGAGGAGCAAATGGATGCATTTGGCGATGTAGACGGTGATCTGGAAGCGATCCGGGAAGAACGCCGGGAAGAACTGGATGCATATAATATGGAGATTGCCCGCCTGAAACGAGAAGCAAGGCAGCTTGTAAATGAAAAGGATGCCGCTATTCCGGATGAGGACGAGGATCGATCCAGAAGCCATATTTTCCTTGATGTAGAAGCTCTGGACGATGAGGAAGACGAGAAAAAGAACCGACCAAAGGAAAAGAAGAAGTTAACAGATAATATATTGATCATTATGTTGACCGGTATATTGGTTGTTGCAGTTATTGTACTTGCTGTTCATCTTTTGAATTTCCAGAAAGCGATCCAGCAGTTATTTACGATCTGTACGATCGCATTTGTCACAGTTACGATTATTGATGGCTTATTCCGAAAAGGATTCTTCGATGGACCGGATGCTGTGCCGGATGAAAAGGAATTCGACCGGATGATCTATGAGCTTGGACGGGCAACAGAATCGAGAACGGTAAGAATTGAGATTGACCGGAATTTTCAGGAGGCACATGATGCAAAGCTTGAATTATTGAAGTTTAAAGAGCATGATGCCATGGCAAAACGTGATTCCTATTATGAATTAAAAGGAAAACGTGACGAGCTTCAGAAACGGTTCGAAGTCTTGGAGAAGGAACAGAAAGCGATCGATCTGGCGATCCAGACGATCAATGATATATCGGTTGATATTTACAATGATTTTGGCGGACAGTTAAACGAGAATATCTCGGAGATTGTCAGTATCATTACAGATGGCAAATATAATGACGTGAAGCTGGATGAGAATATGCATATTTCAGTATTTGACGACGATCATTATATGCCGATCGAATTCTTAAGCAGCGGAACGATCGAGCAGATCTATCTGGCGGTTCGTCTGTGCATCGCAGGTCTTCTTTGCAAAGACCGTATGCCGATCATCGTAGATGATATCTTTACAGCTTATGATGAACACCGCCTGAAAAATGCACTTTATTGCATGAGCCGTATTGATACCGACCAGATCATTATATTCACATCAAATAATGCCATTGGGGATATGCTGGATGATCTCTCTATGGAATATAATTATGTGGAGTTGTAAATGAATAACAGAATAAATGTTAAAAACCCCTGCCTGTTATGGATATGAGAAATATATGCATCTATAGCAGGCAGGGGATTTTGTTATGTTTTATAAGAATATAAGTGTTAATGTTATATATTTATTTTATTTTGCTGGAGCACACCTTGGATTGTTGAATATGTTTTTTCTCTAATCTTTTCATTTTCAGCAAAAGTTTCAAAGTTACTAACGGCTGCATCTACTTCGGCAATAATATTTTCACACTTTTTCTTTTTTATTCCCATTATATCTCCGGATTTTAATAAGTCCGTTAAGTTAATGTTATTAGTTTTATTATTAATTGTCATTTGGTGGGCTCCGAGCCACTTGTTTGTTGGGTTATATGAAAATGTAATATCATATGCAGGGGATAGATGCCATTCGCCGGTTCGATTCATTAAAAAGGAAATATTTTTAACGTGATCATCTTGATTCACAGCAATACAATTAAATACCATACGTCTGTAAAATTGCTCAATTTCTTTTGCAGGCAAACCTAATTCCCGCATATATTGTGCTGCCATTTCATAGCTGCATAGCGCAGGTTTCTTGTAACTTATGTGAGCCAGAGCACCTAATGATTGCATGTGTATTTTTTTTCCGTTGATACGATCGAAACGCTTGGTCATAAAATGATTTTCACCATTATTTGAATATATTCTGCAGTCATTCATTTCTATTCCAGCGGCCAATGCCATTTTATAGTATGCATATTCTATTAGAGTGTATTCAGGTGTATCTTCCAACCCGTGGTCACCATTTTTAGATACATGATCAAATTTTATAAGCCAGTAATCAAAATCGGGGTCAAGGTTCAGTTGACCAGATCGAATCTCATTTGTTTTCTTATTCCATGCGATTAAAGCTTTTGCCCTAGCTCCTCCGGCGGAACTGCCAACCTGAACTAATTGTGTATATGTGAGTTTTTCCTCAGTATTTAGAGAGAGAGAAGCTCATTGATTTAAAATATCGGAGACAAATTTCACCATTTCTGTCACATTAATATTCTCGTTGATGTCTTTTATATCAGTGCTGGCTGGGACATATTCAAGTGCGCCCATTCCTCGCTTTCCGGTGTAGCATAGCCGATCAATGGCAGTAAAATCATTTAGTGATCTTCCCTGTGTTGCCAGCCATTGTTCAATAACCTTGTTACCAAAATCGTCTGGTAATGAATCAGCCACCAAGCCGGGCAGACCGAAAAATGGTTCTCCAGAAAGAAGTGGGAATTCATAAACAACATTATTTAATGGCATTTTAATGTGAGATACTTCGATGGCGCTTTTTAAAAAATCCTGATCGTATTCAAACGAAGCGTAGGGCTTGTCTAGTTCTTGATGAATAATTCCAATACGTGTTCCCCATAAAAATATTTCTGCTGTTGTATTCATTCTTGCTCATCCCCCCATTTGAATTTATTATTATTTGCCGATTTTCTGACACGTTGTCGATGTGTATTGTTTAAATAATAAGAAGGACGTTTTGTCTGATCTGGTATTAAGAGATCAAGATTATTTTCCAGATCAAGTGCACATAATATTTTTATCAGACTTTCTAATTGTATAGATACACCTTGTTCAAATCTGGATATACTGCGGAGAGATACTCCGGATTTATATTCCAATTCCCGCTGTGTCATTCCAACATTAACGCGATAATATTTTAATCTTTTGCCCAGTTCTGTTAAATAATTCTGATAATTTTTTTTGATCATAATAAAACGCCACCTTTGACTATTTATTGCTAAAATAATAGCATAAAACGCCAGATTTGTCTATTTAAAATTTGAAAAAAATTTTTTCATAACACAAAAAACCCCGCTTGCTTTTAGTTCTATCGTAAGCAGGAATTGAAACGCGTTGCATTTTCTATTCGATTTGCACGCCTATTTGTCAGCAGTCGCCCAAACTCGCCTTATCAGGCTCAAACATGGGCTTGGTGCTGACAGCTAGTGCAAATCTCATAACGAAAGTTCCACTGATGTTTCAATTCCGACCTACGATAGAGCTGGATGCAGGCGGGGGTTTTTAGTTATACTTAATTACATCTCATAATTATCAGAGATGGTATGTTTTTCTTTGTATTCAGCGATACGTGCATTGATCCGCTCAGCAGGATCTAACAGCTCGCTGATAGAAGCATCGTGATTTAAGTGGTCGATGATCAGAGCAATGTATTTGCTCATATCAGCTGACTCGTACCAGTCTTTCTTGAACAGGTCAGGCAGCTGGTAGGTCAGATTGGTTGTGATAACCTTTTCGATCAGACCTTCTTCGTGACACTTATCGAATATGTCAAGACCTTTTGTAAAGAGACCGAAAGTAGCGATACAATAAACACGTCTTGCTTTTCTCTTCTTTAACTGTTTTGCAACATCGATCATGCTTTCACCGGATGCGATCATATCATCGATGATGATAACGTCCTTGCCTTCAACAGAGTCACCAAGGAATTCGTGAGCAACGATCGGATTTCTTCCATCAACAATTCGTGAGTAGTCACGACGTTTGTAGAACATTCCGACATCGACACCTAACAGGTTTGCGAAGTAGATTGCTCTGTGCATAGCACCTTCATCCGGGGAGATGACCATCATATGATTGTTGTCGATCTCAAGATCCGGTGTAGTGCGAAGCAGAGTCTTAATGAACTGGTAGGTTGGACGTACATTTTCAAATCCACTCTTAGGGATGGCATTTACGACACGAGGATCGTGTGCGTCAAATGTCACAATATTGTCAACACCATAAGACTTTAATTCCTGAAGCATAACAGCACAGTCAAGAGATTCTCGGGAAGAACGCTTGTGCTGGCGGCTCTCATAAAGGAATGGCATAATTACTGTGATCTTTTTTGGTTTATCAGTCATAGCGGCGATCAGTCGTTTCAGATCTGCATAATGATCATCCGGAGACATACGCTGTGGCTGGCCTGCCATTGTATAAGTACAGCTGTAGTTTCCAACATCGATCATAATGTAGATATCTTTACCACGAACAGATTCATTCAGAACACCCTTTGCCTCACCTGAACCAAAACGTGGACAATCGGCACTGATCAGGTAAGTATCAGCTTCATAACCGTGGAAAACAATGTTGTCTTTGTGTACATTGTCTCTGTTCGCTCTCCATTTTACGAGATAATGATCAACCTTTTCACCAAGGCCTGTACAACTTTTGTGAGCAACGATTCCAAGACTGCCCACGGGTATGGTTTCTAATTTGCTATCGTCTGGCATGATAAATATCCTCCATAATCTTATAGTGTAATGATCCGATACTTTATTAGTGTAAGTATCATTGATAGTATATATGCAAATGCAGAAGACTGCAATGGCATCAATTAGAAGATTTGTTCTGAATCATATCTTTTCGTTTCGTATAACGGATATTGGTTCCGTAGAGCTGCAGCACCTTGAAGTCACCAATGATCCTTGACATGATTCGTTCGGTATACCGATCGGAAAGTTCCCGCATACTCAGGTTCGTAGAGATAAGAGTAGCAAGAGAACGATTATTCCGCATATTGATGATCTCAAATAACTGAGAATTGACAAATGTATTTGGCACTTCCGTACCGAGGTCATCAATGATCAAAAGTTCACAATTATATATATAATCGTAAAGTGCCATGTTTTCTTTTTCACGCACATTACCCATTATAATGCCTGATAAAATATTTTCAAATAGATTTATTGAAGTCAGATAAAGAACGGTATGTCCTTTGTCCAGTAATGCTTTTGCGATGCAGTTGGAAAGAAAGGTTTTTCCAAGCCCCGTTTCGCCATAGATCAGAACGCCCGGATGGGATTCTTCAAAATGTTCCACATAATCTTTACATGCTGCCAGAGTATTCGATGCATTTTCATATGGCGTGTGTTTGTGGATGCCATCCGGTTCTTTCGAATAGTAAGCAAGTGAAAACGTGGAGAAATTCTCCTGTTCCAGAATCCTGCGGATCGTAGACTGATTGTATAATTCATCAATGATCTGCTGTGTCATGCATTTGCATGGTTTTCCATTCAGATAGCCAGTATCCTTACAAAGCGGACAGTCGTAGACAGGTTCCAGATAATTTTCAGGGTATCCATGTTGTTTCAGAAGTAATCTCTTTTTATCAGCCAGAACTTTGTTCTGACGGGAGACATCATCTGTATCAACAGCTACTTTGCGGATTCGGTTCCTTGCTGCCTGAATAGAAGAGCTTGCGATCTTCTGATCGATCTCTTTGATCTCAGGAATTCTGTTATATACTTCATTTCTTCGGGTATCTGTCAGATTCGTATTTTCAAGCCGTTTTCGCTGCAGACCCGACAGTATACTATCATAATCTATATTTTTCATAATGTGTATATTCACCTTCGTTATCGAGAATTTATTTCATCAAGGAATAATTGCTCCATTTCATCAAGCGCCGATGACATATCTTTCTGCTGGAAAGAATTAAATGCATTTGGCTTGACAGTATATTGATTTGCTTTCTGTGATGATTTTTTCTTGTCTTCATGGAACTGGCTGCTTGCCTTTTCGATATCATCAATGGACTTTACGCCCTGTTTTTTCCAGCGCTTTAAGATGCCGTTTACATATGCAAATGTAACATCGTTTGGATGTTGTGCGATTCCTCTGTTGCACGCTTCTATAATAATAGGAAGATCAAAGCCCATTTCTTTATTCCAGGAATCCATCCACGCGATCTCGCCTGTGGTAGGTGCTTTACGGTTGATCCCGAGAGCCTTAAATATTGCACGGTAAAGAGGAGTTCCGTTTTCAGCAGCTTCTTTAGCTTCATCCAGAGTGTGGATGCCCGCTTTATACCAGTTCTTTGCGATGCCCTCTGCATACCGCAGATCCAATTTGTCAATGCTGACACAGTATTCGATCAGGTATTCCATTACTTCTGTCGAGAATCCGAGCTGGTCATGTATATAGATCAGGATTTCAAGATCATTCACTGATAGTTCTTTTCGGAAATAAGTCTCTGCTTCAAATATAACATCTGCAAATGCATCGTCTTCCTTTGCCTTTGCAGCCAGAGCAGCAGAATATGGCTGTTTTTCCGGAAATTCCGAAGCTGGTTTCTGAACTGCTGTTGGTTTGACCGCTGGTGTCTCTGTATGTACCGGTTTACTGCTTTCAGGAGCAGGAGACGCAGACGTTTTCTTCTCAGGAAACTTTAGTAACGATATGCTGTCCAGAGATAAGGAAGCGTCTTCTCCTTTTTCATCCTTTTCATGTAGAGGAAGCAGCGTTATCCCTGTCAGATGACCGGAAGCATCATATTCCAGCCGTAATACATCCTTACTGATCCAGTACCGGATCGCACGGCAGATATCTTTTTCCGTAAGGTTAAAATGATCTGCAATACCGGCAACCGAGACCGGAGATTTGGAAGAAATCAGTCTGACAAGATATAGATAGACTTTGACAAATTCACCATTTGCGTCAGTCATATAATAGTCGATAAAATGATTTGATATCAGGGAAAATGTTTCCTTTGATTCTGTTGAAATTGTAATGTAGCCCATGGTAACTTTTCCCACCTTTCATTGAAAAAACTTTTATTGCTTAAGAAGCGTTCACATTATAGCATGAGTTTTTTAAAAAGCAAATAGAACAAATAGTCGGTTAGAAAAATGAACATAGATGTTGATTTTGTGGATAATGTGGAAAAGATGATCACTCAAATATTATTTGATACTATAATTTTGAAAAAACGGGAGACTTCTGTACTTTTCGGTATAGGTCAGGTAAAATTTATGTAAACAAATAAATAGAGCCAAATGAGGAAAAGTTACTCATCTGGCTCTGTGGATAATGTGGATAATTATTTTTTTATAAGCTCATTGCCGATAGAATCGACATTTCCCGCGCCCATAGTTATCAACAAATCATTTTTTTTGCAATTTTTTAATAAATAATTTTCAATGTCTGTAAAAGATGGCAGATAGAACGCATCTGTACCGTAGGAAGCGATCTTTTCTGCAAGCTGTTTCGAGGATACCAGACCTGTGTCTTTCTCTCTGGCCGCATAGATATCAGCAACGATGACATGGTCGCAGACACTTAAGACCTTTGCAAAGTCATCAAAGAGAGCGTAAGTTCTGCTGTAGGTATGAGGCTGGAATACGCACCATAATTCATGATAATCGGTATTCCTTGCAGCGGCGAGGGTAGCAGCGATCTCTGTCGGATGATGTGCATAGTCATCCATGACCTTTACATTGTCGAGGATCGTTCCCTTGTATTCGAATCTTCGCTCTGCACCTTTGCAATGCAGCAGCCCGGCTTTGATCGCATCGATTCCGATACCAAGCTCAG
The DNA here is from genome assembly GCA_002437435.1 of Lachnospiraceae bacterium UBA6403. Classification (GTDB taxonomy): domain Bacteria; phylum Bacillota; class Clostridia; order Lachnospirales; family Lachnospiraceae; genus Coprococcus. Next base: position 27,418 of record DJPV01000033.1, read on the forward strand.
TTGCAGCGGCAATAGCAGATAATGAATTGTATACATTATGCTTTCCAAATACATGAAGAGTGATGTCGGTGATCTCTTTTCCATCAATAATGAGTGTATAAGTTGGACGGCCGAATTCATCAAAACGGATATTTGCAGCGCTGTAATGATTCTTTGGATTTTCGCCGAAAGTAATAACCTGACACTTAAGATCTCTTGTTACTGTATCGAAATACTGCATATCGCCATTTACAATCACTTTTCCATTTTCAGGAGTTTTGGTTGCAAATGTATGGAATGATTCTGCGATTTCTTCAATACCACTAAAGAAATCCAGATGATCTGCATCAACATTTAAAATAATGCTGATATATGGTTTGAATGCATGAAAGCTGTTTGTATATTCGCAGGCTTCTGTCACAAAGTACTCAGAAGAACCTACGCGGATATTTCCACCGATATCATCAATGATTCCGCCGACAGAGATTGTCGGATCAACATCAGCTTCTAACATAATATAAGAAAGCATGGCAGTTGTGGTTGTCTTGCCATGAGTACCGCTGACTGCAATGGAGTATTTGTAATTCTCCATGATCTGACCTAAGAGCTGGGCGCGGGTCAGCATTGGAATATTTTTGGCTTTTGCAGCCTGAAATTCTTCATTATCCGGATGGATAGCTGCTGTATATACGACAAGGTCGATCTGATCTGTGATATTACTTGCGGTCTGCCCGATATTGATCAGTGCACCCATGTCGGAAAGTTTATCTGTCATATCGGATGCCTTCATATCAGAACCGGTGACTTTGAATCCCTCTTTTATGAGGATTTCTGCGAGACCGCTCATGCTGATACCACCGATTCCCATAAAATGTACATTTATTGGATGATTAAAATCAATTTTATACATGATAATCCGCCTTCCTGAAAAGAATATTTGTGAGTATTATAGCATAGATAAAAAAGGAGTGGATTATTTTTTCATAAAAATTGAAAAGTTCAGGAATAAATACGCGATGCGGATAATGATATGATGAATAAGGGGAAAACTTGTGGTATGGATGAAAAATCCAGTCATATTTCCGTGATTATTAACAGAAAATGGTCGAATTTTTTGACACGGTAATCACAAATAATTCACAAATCGTTCATAAAATGTTCATACATATACTGTAATATACATCATGAAAGCTTTTCATATATTTGAATCCTTTCCCCCCTCATTTGGAGCCACCATTTTGGTGGCTCTTTTCTTTTTTAAAATGAAAAAAGCCGCCAAAATGTTTCATTAAGGATGAAAAAAGTTTTTATGGAGATGATAAGGGTATGTTTGGAGAGTTTTTTAGGTACTGGGATGAACTGCCACAAGATGGTGGTTTTCGGTTATTTGGATGGATTCATATTTGCTGGCTGGTTGGAATTATATTTGTGTGTGTTATGGCTGGTCATTATTATAGAAAGGCAGACGCCCGTGTTCAGGACAGGATTCTGAAGATACTGACAAGTGTATGTCTGTGTCTGGAATTAGGCAAAGATATCTATCTGATATTGATCGGCGAGATGGGGGTGTCATATCTTCCGTTTGAAATGTGCGGGCTGGCGATCTTTATTGAACTTGGATTTGCTTTTTTTCATTGGAAATTTCTGGGGGAAGTTATGTGCGTGATCAGTATGCCCGGAGCAATGGCGGCGCTGTTGTTCCCGGACTGGACACGGTATCCTTTATTGAACTATATGCATATCAATACTTTTCTGATACATGGGATTCTGGTTCTTGTTCCGGTGCTTGTTCTGGCATCCGGAAGATATAGACCTTCTATAAAAAAAATCTGGCAGATATTTCTTTTCTTATTTGCAGTTGTCCCACCTGTTTATCTTATAAACAGAATCTGGAACTGTAATTTTATGTTTCTCTGTTACCCCTCCAATGGTTCTCCGTTTCTGTCTATCTATCTGCAACATGGCTATATTCCGTATCTGATCACGTATGCTTCTGTAGTCATTATCTGTATTTTGGTTATATATGGAATACTGGACAAAATTGCTTCCTTTTATGATGAAAATGTGTTATACATTAATAGGAAGAAATAGTTGAGAAAAAAGACATAATAAAAGAAAATATGCGCAGAAAAAACTGTGTACGCGGAAGATAGAATACGGAGAATGAGAAAAAATGATAACAAACGATGCGACGCTTTTAAAAGTAAAACATGAAGTATTGTATGAAGTTGCCAAGCTTGCGTATGCCGGACGATTGGAGGAAGAAAGAGACAGTCTTCCTTATAAGATGGTTCCGGGACCGCAGCCGGCATTTAGATGCTGTATTTACCGGGAACGTGAGGTTATCAGACAGAGGATTCGGCTTGCGGAAGGCAAGGCGCCGGGTGCTGAAGATGATGGAAATATTGTACAGGTTATTAATTCTGCCTGTGAAGGATGTCCGATCTCCAGATATGTAGTTACAGATAACTGTCAGAAATGTATGGGTAAAGCCTGTCAGGCGGCGTGCCGGTTTGGCGCGATCAGCATGGGCAGAGATAAATCCTACATTGATCCGTCCAAATGCAAGGAGTGTGGACAGTGTGCAAAAGCCTGTCCTTATAATGCGATCGCAGATCTGGTACGACCGTGCATGAAGAGTTGTCCTGTGGATGCAATCTCAGTGGCCGATAATGGTACCGGTATTGCCGTGATCAATCAGGACAAGTGTATACAATGCGGCTCCTGTGTCCACAAATGTCCATTTGGTGCGATTGGCTCCAAGACATTTATCGTGGATATCATTAAGAAGATGCGTTCAGATATCAAGGTATTTGCCATGCTTGCGCCGGCAACGATCGGTCAGTTCGGAGCAGATATTACGATGGCAAGCTGGAGAACGGCTTTGAAGAAGATTGGCTTTTATGATGTTGTGGATGTATCACTTGGCGCAGATATGACTGCTATGAGTGAAGCGAAAGAATGGATCGAAGCCAAAGAGAAGGGCGAGAAGAAGACGACTTCCTGTTGCCCGGCATTTAAGAATTATATTGAGAAACACTTTCCAACTTTAAAGGATGCAATCTCAGAGACGGTATCACCTATGTGTGCCATATCCCGTTATATAAAGGAAAAATTTCCGGGAGCGGTTACCGTATTTATCGGACCATGTATCGCCAAGAAGGCAGAATCCATGTCAGGAGAAAAGGATACTGCAGATTACGCACTGACTTATGGGGAGATCCGTGCCATGCTCCGTGCAAAGGGTGTAAAGCTGGAGCCGGAAGAAGATACCGACGATCAGTCCAGTATTTATGGTAAGAAATTTGCAAATGCAGGTGGCGTAACCGCGGCAGTTCTTGAAAGCATGAAGGAGCTTGGCTGTACCGGTGATGTATCCGTATGCAAATGCAGTGGTATAACTGAATGTAAGAAGGCTTTGACGCTGATGAAGGTTGGAAGACTTCCGGAAGACTTTATCGAAGGTATGGCATGTGAAGGCGGTTGTGTCGGAGGACCATCAAGACACCGTGATCCGAATCTGGCAATGCGGGACAGAAACGCAGCACTTGCAAAATCATCGGATATATTGATCAAGGATAATCTGGACAAACAGAATGCCGAGTCGATTGACATGCTCCGTTAGTTATAAGAAGGTAATCGTAATATCGAATGTGGGGACTTTCGATATTACAGGGGAAAAGCAGAAACGATAGACAAATGAAATAAAGTAGAAAGTAAGAAAATTAAATGTCGCCAGACGAAACATAAAATAAGCCGGGCGGCATTTTTTTCGATGGAGGTTACACGCATGGTAGCACAGATTCTGGCACTTGCCATTTTTGTAGTAATGTTCGGATTGATCATATCCGAAAAATTTGAGCGTCATGTCATCACATTGGTATGTGGACTGGCAACGCTCGTTCTGGTATTTGGAGTAGCAATGCATAGTATGGATGCGGTACTCGAAACATTAAATATCAGAAACATCTTTACGCTCTCGTTCTGGTATGAGGCAGGAACGTCATCCGAGAGTACGAGTGGTATCAATTGGGCAACGATCATCTTCCTTGCAGGAATGATGATTATGGTAGAAGGTATGGCAAAGGCGGGATTCTTCCGTTGGTTGTGTATGACGATCGCAAAGGCAGTTCGGTACAGAGTCATCCCAATCTTTATTACATTTATGATCATGTCATTTGTTCTTGCCATGTTCATTGACAGTATCACGGTTATCCTGTTCTTGGCAGCAGTTACGGTGGAACTGGCGCAGCTTCTGGGCTTCAATCCGATCCCACTGATCCTGTCGGAGATCTTCTGTGCGAATCTGGGTGGATCTGCAACGATGTGTGGGGATCCTCCAAATATCATTGTAGGAACCTCTCTTGGATATTCATTTTCTGATTTCGTGACAAATACCGGACTGATGGCACTTGTGTCACTGATCGTTGTTGTATTCTATTTTTATTTCTGTTTCAGAAAAGAACTTTCTGTTTCCGTAGCGGATCAGGTTGCAGAAGAAGATCGTCCGTCTCCGGCATCGGCGATCACTGATAAGCGGGCATTTGCCATTAGCTGTGTGATCTTCTTATGTGCAGTTGTCTTACTTATCACACATGCACAGACCGGACTGACGGTTGCATTTATCGGTCTGTTTATAGCCATACTGGTTCTTCTGACATCAGGAAAGAACATCGGACATATTTTAAAAAATGTTGATTATAAGACAATCCTTTTCTTTATCGGTCTGTTTGTTGTAGTCGGCGGTCTGGAGCAGACCGGTATTCTGGAACTGGCAGCCGGATTTATCGAAAAGGTAAGTGGTGGAAACGCCATGATTATGATAGCTATTATTATCTGGGTATCTGCAATCGCGAGTGCTTTCGTAGACAATATTCCGTTTGCGGCAACTATGATTCCAGTAATTAAGACGCTTGCTGCATCGACAGGTGTGGATCTCTCGGTTCTGGCATGGACACTGGCAATGGGTACGGATATCGGTGGAAGTGCTACTCCGATCGGTGCATCGGCAAATGTTGTCGGTATGTCGATTGCAGCAAAAGAAGGACATCCGATCTCATGGGGTAAATATTGTAAGGTATCAGCCCCGGCATCCATTATCGTTATTCTGATCTCAATGGTCTGCATTTATCTGCGGTATTTCTAAATTATAATAAAGGTGGAATATAACTGCAACCAGCTAATTATATATTGACATTACCAAAGATTTCGTAATGAGATGCATAGTGCCAGTAAATACGAGTGCCTGTTTGAGTCCGAAGGACGAGTTGGCACAGGAGTATTTACGAATCAGGCATATGCAGCGAATAGAAATCGACGTAAGTCAATATATAATTAGCTGGTTGCAGTTATAATTCCCCTTTTTTTTGTAAAAATGAACTACAAAAAACTGTTGACAGATAAATAAAATATGATACTATAGGTAAAGTAGTTTTCAAAACTACGTTTGAAGTTAACGAAAAACGCAGAATAAAGTCCGAAAAAACCGAGAACAAAGTTGCGAAAACGTGGAAAATGGAAACACATTTTATTCTATAGATCATTATTTTACGGAGGAACAGACAGTATGATAACAGAATTAAAGCCGGAAGAAGGAATTGCCGGAAAGTTTGTCAAGACAGCATTTGATGAGAATGGTGTATTAAGCAAGATCGAATTTACAAATGATGAGACCTTCAACTTTGCATTTGATGTAGTGGATGCATTAGCAGAAAAGACACCGGATAAGACGGCGTTGATCTATGTTTCCAGAGATAAGGAAGAAAAGAAGTTCACATTTAAAGAGATCAAAGAGTATTCCAATATGGCAGCCAACTATTATAAGAGCCTTGGTATCAGGAAGGGCGACAGAGTGCTGTTAGTATTAAAGCGTCATTACCAGTTCTGGTTTACGATCCTTGCACTTCACAAGATCGGAGCAGTAGCGATCCCTGCAACAAATATCTTAAAGGTAGAAGATTACAGATACAGAATCGAAGCTGCAAATGTAAAGGCTGTTGTATGTACAGCAGATGACAAGATTCCGGATGCAATGGCAGCTATCGATCCGGACGATAAGGTGATCAAGGTAATCGTAAATGGAGAGAGAGAGCATTTCCATCCATTTGATAAGGATATTCTTTCATTCAGCAAAGAGTTCGCACGTCCGACAGGAGATGATGCAGTTTATGCGCATGATACCATGATCATCATGTTTACATCAGGAACAACGAAGCATCCAAAGATGGTAGCACATAATCATCTGTATGCACTTGGACATTATATTACAGCAAGATACTGGCATAACGTAAAGACTGACGGTATTCATTTTACGGTATCCGATACCGGCTGGGGTAAGGCTCTCTGGGGCAAGCTCTATGGTCAGTGGTTATGCGAGACCTGTATCTTTGTTTATGATTTTGATGTATTCAGTGCAGACAATATCATGAAGTTAGTGGAACAGTATAAGATCACAACCTTCTGCGCACCACCTACTCTGTACAGAATTCTTGTTAAGATGGATCTGAGCAAATATGATCTTTCCGCACTGACTTACTGCACAACCGCAGGAGAAGCCCTGAATCCGGAAGTATTCTATAAATTTAAAGAGATGACAGGATTTACGATCTTTGAAGGCTTTGGTCAGACAGAGACTACACTCGCGATCGGAAATCTGAAAAATACAACTCCGAGACCAGGTTCTATGGGTAAGGCAAGTCCGCTCTATGATGTTCACATTATGAGACCGGATGGAACACTTGCTGATGTAGGAGAGACTGGTGAGATCGTTATTAAGATTGCAGACGGCGAACCATATGGTTTGTTCTCTACTTATAATAATGATGTGGAAATGACAAAAGAAGTAAAGCATGACGGTTATTATCACATGGGTGATACCGCATATATGGACAAGGATGGTTATTTCTGGTTCGTAGGCCGTGTGGATGATATCATTAAGGTTGCCGGCTATCGTGTTGGACCTTTTGAGATTGAAAATGAGATTATGAAGATCCCATATGTTCTGGAATGTGCAGTTACAGCTATACCGGATGGTACCAGAGGACAGGCGATCAAAGCAACCATCGTTCTGACAGAAGGAATCGTTGGTGATGATAATCTGAAGAAAGAACTGAAACGGTATTTCAAAGAGAATATGGCAAGCTACAAACGTCCGCGTGTGATCGAATTTGTTGATGAGATGCCAAAGACGATCAGTGGTAAGGTAAGACGTGTAGAGATCAAAGAGAAAGACTGGAAATAAGTTCAGACGACCATCTGCCGGAACAGATAACAGGCAGGTGAAATGACATAGCCTGTGAGAATCAGGAAGAAATGGAGATGTTCATAAAATGATAGATATGGAAATTAAGCCATATGAGCGTATGGTTTATTACTATGAAACTGACAGAATGGGAATTGTTCATCATTCCAACTATATCAGATGGTTTGAGGAAGCGAGACTGGACTGGATGAAGCAGGTTGGATGGGATTATAAGACCATCGAAGACGACAATATCATTATTCCGGTATTGTCAGTATCTGCGGAATACAAGACTATGTCCAGATACGGAGATGACGTTGTGATCTATGTAAAACTTGCAGAGTACACAGGCGTTCGTATCGGATTTTCCTATGAAGTGCATGATAAGAAGACAGGAGAACTTCGATGTGTCGGTACATCCTGCCATTGCCTTCTGGATGAGAAGAATAAGCCGGTGTTCATGCGGAAGCAGTATCCAGAGAAGGATGCGTTCTTCAAGGAGCTCATGAAACAGCAGGCAGAAGAGAATGCATAAATTACACAATATAACAAGGGGATAGTCAATATTCATTTTACAGCACACTTGCGTTCGTGTCTCACGTAACGGTACTAAATTCACCGCAGGGG
>DJPV01000033.1:35316-35468 GCA_002437435.1 Lachnospiraceae bacterium UBA6403
AAAACGGATATGACTATCCTCTTTTGTTATATTGTGTAATTTTATTTTGCTGAGCAGTACTGTAAAACACTCACCCCGTGATCAGATCATTTCTTTATGCAGAACACTTTCGTTCTATTCCTCACGTAGCGGTACTAAATTCACCGCAGGGG
>DJPV01000033.1:35521-47943 GCA_002437435.1 Lachnospiraceae bacterium UBA6403
AAAACGGATATGACTATCCTCTTGTTATATTGTGTAATTTTATTTTGCTGGGCAGTACTGTAAAGCATCCTCACCGTGATCTGGACATGGTGAGGATTTTATAGAATTGCCAAGTCCCACTGCCAGATCCTCTCTGTTGACACGTTGTTTTAAAATTGCTAGTATAGGCTTGATATAAGGGATTTCTGTATGAAATCAGGTATTAGTATAGCATTATGAATGAGCTTCCGAAGAAAGATTATGAAGATCATGGCTGTAGGGCATGATTTATTTTGAAACGAGATGAGGTTAGAATGAAAAAGATGAAAGAAAACAGAGAGAAAATGTGTAGATCACGTTGGTTAAAGGTCGTTAGTTATATATTGGTAATGGTGATGACTGTTTCGCTGTTTGGGCAGGTTGCGGCGAATGGCGCATTTGACGGAACCGGCAAACAGGCAGGCACAGGTACGATCGCAGGGCTTAGTCAGGTAGAGGCAGCTTCGGATACTGCCATTGATTATAAAGCGGTTTTGAAAGAGACTTCTGCTGCGATCGAGAAAACATTAGAAATTTCATATGAACATGAATTGCCAATTCATTATGAAAAGAATAAAGAAGGTAAGTATGAAGAAGTAAAGAGAACGGTTAAATGGTGGGGACCGGCAATTGGATCTGTTGGTGGGGAATGGACTGTTATTGGCGAGTGCCGTTATGGTATGGAAAATGCACCATGGTATAGGGCATATTATAACAATATAACAGAACATATAAAGGCAATATATAACATAAATAAAGAAAAATACGCAGTAGGAGATTGGGATAATCAGTTTTTAAAACTGCATAAAAAAAGAAGTACTGAAAATTCTCGGATTATTCTCGCCCTCACTTCTATGGGGCTTGATGCATCTAATGTAGAGGGATATGATCTGACCGGTGCGCTGTCAGATATGACATATGTAAAAAAACAGGGAATCAATGGACCGATATTTGCATTGATCGCACTTGATTCAGGTAATTATGAGATCAAACCGCTTGTATCGGGAACAGCTAAGACACAGGTGACCAGAGAAAAACTGGTTACTTATATTCTGGATAATGAACTGAAGAATGGGGGCTTTTGTCTGTCAGGCACATCACCGGATCCGGATGTTACGGCGATGGCATTGCAGGCACTTGCTCCATACTACAAGGGAAATACAGCTGTCAGTGAACAGGTGCGCGGGCAGGTGACAGAAGCTGTAAACCGCGGAATCCGTGTGCTGTCAGAGATACAGAATGAAGATGGAACATATAGCAGCTGGGGATCGAAAAATGCAGAGAGTACAGCGCAGGTGCTGGTTGCTTTATCCAGTCTGGGGCTGGATGGAGATACGGATTCCCGTTTTATAAAAAATGGACATTCTGTACTGGATGGTTTAGAGCAGTTTTATCTGACGGGAAAGGGTGCATTTGAGCATGTAGCATCAGATGGCGGCAATCAGATGGCAACGGAACAGGCATTTTATGCGCTGGTATCCTATGACAGATATAAGAATAATAAAAATACGTTATACGATATGACGGATGCAGTGGATGCTCGGGTCATGGATCTTGCGGATTGTCAGGCGAAGATCTCCCAGACAACATACACATATGCAGGCAAGAAGATAATGCCTGCCATCACAGTCAGCATGACAGGGCTTGACGGAATATCCCAAAAGCTGACAGCAGGAACAGATTATACAGTGACATATAAGAATAATACAAAACCGGGAAAGGCGGTTGTCCAGATATCAGGAACAGGAATGTATAAGGGGACGGTATCGAAGACGGTATCCATTTATCCGGCAAAGGCATCTGTGAAATCGATCACAAATGCTAAAAAGGGTCTGACAGTAACATGGAAGAAGGTAACAGGAGCAGACAAGTATATCTTATACCGTAAGACCGGTTCCGGGGCATATAAGAAATACAAGACCGTTTCAGGGACAAAGACTTCTTATATAGACACCGGTGCAAAAAATGGTACGACATATTCCTATAAAGTGTGCGCTTATACTGCCGGTCTGCAGGGTAAAAATGCAAATATAAAAACTGCCTGCCGCGTAACTACAGTTACTGCAAAGGCATCAAAGGCAGGAAAAGGAAAGCTGTCTGTGTCATGGAAGAAGAACAGTAAGGCAAGCGGATACCAGATCAGGTACAGCCTGAAATCCTCATTTAGTGGAGCAAAGACAGTAACGGTCAGATCAGGAAAGACAACGACTAAAAAACTGACTGGTCTGAAACGAGGAAAACGGTATTATATAACAGTGCGGGCATATAAGATGGTGAAAGGTAAGAAATATTACAGCAGCTGGAGTAAGAAGATAAGATATGGCGTGGATTAAGAAACATCTGAAAAAGATAATAGGAATTCTGGTTGTACTGCTTATACTTGTCGGTGCATACTGGTATGGAGGAAATGCACCCGGTTCCAGAGGATTTGGAAGACCGGGAACGACTTCTGAAAATACAGAGAGTACGACGCAGGCAGCGGCTTCCGAGGAAGCTTCAGATACAGAAGCAGCTGACGCGGAAATATCGGATGATGAGGAATGGGATGATTCATCATCAGGGCAGGGATCAACAAGGAAAAATCATAGTAAAGATGATACAAAAAAAGCTGATAATGGATCAGAAAAGGATAAGAACGGAACTGTAACTCCAGATTATTCCAGCACAACGCAGGAGAATAAAAATGGAGATACGGATGTTTCGGAGAATCCGGGAACAGATCCATCACAGAGTACAGACAATAAGAATCCGTCAAATGGTGGTGGTTCATCGGAAAAAGACGGTTCAGGTACTGATAATAATGGTACGACGGAGAATCCGGATACAGAGGTGCCAACGACAGAGGATTCGGGAGCACAGTCACCGACTACCACGGAACAGCCGGCGGATGATACGGTTTATACCTGCACGATATCGATTAATTGCAGTAATATTTTATCGAACTGGGATATCTTTGATAAGACGAAGGCATCCTGTGTTCCTTCGGATGGCTGGATCCTTCGTGAGATGACGGTTGAATTTAAGAAAGGGCAGACAGTTTTCGATGTGTTAAAGAATGTGACCCGGACAAGGGCCATTCGGATGGAATATTCATTTACGGCATTGTATGGAAGTTATTATATAGAGGGAATCAACAATCTTTATGAGTTTGACTGTGGCGAGCTGTCAGGTTGGGAATACTGTGTAAATGGGAAGTTCCCTGCGTTTGGGTGCTCGAAATATGTTCTGAAAGATGGAGATAAGATAGAATGGAAGTACACCTGTGATCTGGGTGCGGATGTCGGAAATCCGTATTTTGAATAGAGATTACAGGAAGTAACAGATTCCGACGACAGGGATTTATAAGTTAGAGATTAACAAGACAGAACTTGATAAGACAGGAGAGATCAGTGGAAAAAGAAACTCGGGATGCATTTGCAGACTGTCATCCAATCGTTAATTTCATATATTTTGTCAGTGTGATCGCATTTGGAATGATGTCATTACATCCGGTGTGTCTGATAATTGCATTTATCGGAGCATTTGCGTATTCGGTCTGTCTGGGTGGAAGAAAAGCGGTTTTTCGGAATCTGCGATATATGATACCGGTCATAATTCTTACGGCACTGATCAATCCTGCATTCAGCCATCAGGGAGTTACGGTATTGTGGTATTTCCCGACAGGAAATGCATTGACACTGGAATCCATATTATATGGGCTTGCGGCAGCAGGGATGCTTGTGGCTGTACTCTGTTGGTTTGCTTCGCTTAATCGTGTGCTGACATCGGATAAGATGATCTATTTATTTGGAAGATTTGCACCGTACCTGTCTTTGGTCATATCCATGACATTGAAATTTTTCCCGGAGTTTGGAGCAAGAATCCGTCAGGTGTATCAGGCACAGAAATGCGCAGGATTTATGGTGGATGGCAGGTATTTTAAACGGATAAGGACAGGCATGCGGGTGATCTCATCTGCGGCAACCTGGGCACTTGAGCGGGCGGTTATTACAGGAGACAGTATGCGCAGCCGTGGATATGGAATCGGAAGACGTACGGCCTTTTCTCTGTTTCGGTTTCACAGGCGGGATGTGGTCTGTCTGGCAGGAATATTGATCTTCGCAGGTATGACATTGGCAGGGTTCTTATCGGGGCAGATGACGATGCAGTATTATCCGTATGTAGCTGCGGCGGCATGGAATACACGGTCGATAGTTGCATTTGGAAGTTATCTGTTCCTGGCGGTATGGCCGACCGGGATGCATATAGCAGAGCAGTTGATATGGAAGAAAAGACGTCAGGCGATGCGGTCAGAGAAAACCATGCAGATGGCAGCAGGCAAGTAACGGTTAGTGGAGAGAAAAATGAGTGTGTATCAGATTAATAATTTGACATTTGCATATCCTGATATCGTATCAGAGCGTGATGATGTATATCTTGCTCCCTGCTTAAATGATGTAAATATTACGATCGAACAGGGAGAATTCGTTGTGGTTGCAGGCGGCTCCGGAAGTGGAAAAACGACGCTGCTCAGACAGTTGAAGCCTGTATTGACACCGAGAGGAAAAAGAGAAGGAACGATTACATTTGTGGGGCAGGAGCTTTCTCAGATGAGTGAGAAAATGCAGACGCAGAAGATTGGATTTGTCATGCAGGATGTGGATGCCCAGCTGGTAACGGACAAGGTCTGGCATGAGCTTGCATTTGGATTGGAGAGTCTGGGACTTCCAACGGAGACGATACGAAAACGTGTTGCAGAGATGTGTTCTTTTTTTGGACTGAATTCAATCTTTCATAAAAAGGTAAATGAATTATCCGGTGGACAGAAACAGTTAGTGAACCTTGCATCTGTGCTTGCGCTGTCGCCTGATGTAGTGATTCTGGATGAACCGGCCAGCCAGCTGGATCCGATGGCGGCGCGTGATTTCTTCCAGTGCCTGGAACGGATCAACAGGGAGCTTGGAATAACGATCATTATTACGGAGCACAGACTGGAAGAACTGTGGGCAATGTGTGACCGTTTTATACTGCTTGATCATGGAACGGTCTTATATGATGGAACAATACAGGAAGGAGTGCAGACTCTGTATGAGACAGTACCATCCATAGAGCTTCCTGCGGCATGCAGAATCGCATTTGGCTTACAGGAAAAAGCGCAGGTTCCGGTGACGGTTACAGAAGGAAGAAACTGGCTTGCAGGATATGACCGGGAACATGAACAGACCGGCGAAGTGGCCACGCGGGCATATAAGGGCGAGCATAAGATCATAGAGATAAGGGAAGTATTCTTTCGATATGACCAGATGGCATATGATGTGCTGCATGGACTTAATCTGTCTGTCTATGAGGGCGAGATACTTGCAGTTAACGGCAGTAATGGATGCGGCAAATCGACCCTGCTTTCATTAATTGCAGGGGCAGATACACCTTACAGAGGACGGATTCGGATCGAAAAAGGGAAAAGGGTCGGACTGCTTCCGCAGGATCCGAAGCTGTTATTTACGGCATCTACCGTACGGGGAGAACTTGGAATTGAAAAAAATAGCAACAGTGTGTTGGCGCAGGATAAGACCGGACAGAGCAATAGATATCGGGTTGCGGAACTTTGTGGACTGATAAAGCTTCTTGAACGCCATCCATATGATCTGTCCGGTGGTGAACAGCAGCGGCTGGGACTGGCAAGAGTCCTGATCGGAATGCCGGATATTATATTGATGGATGAACCAACAAAAGGAATGGATGCGGAATTCAAGCAGACCTTTGCAGAGATTCTCGGGAAATTACAGATGCAGGGATGTACTATCGTGATCGTAAGTCATGATATCGAATTCTGTGCGCAGACGGCGGATCAGGTCTGCCTGATCTTTGATGGAGAGACAGCGGTTGTAAATGGTGTAACGGAATATTTTACAGGAAATGAATTCTATACTACGGCAGCGGCAAGGATTGCCAGAGACATTGTGGATCGTGCTGTTACGGTTGAAGATGTTCTTGCAGCATATGGGGAAAATGCAGATCAGTCAGGCACGGATGCAGGAGCTTCATGGAAAAAGGCAGATAAATTGGGAACAGATATAGAAGATTCTAAACAGACAGAAAAGGACACAGACAAGTATAAACAGTCCTGTGCGGAGGTTCGACAAATAGCAGATAAGCAGCATAAGAATATAGTGTCAGGCAAGGTTGCATTTGGCCGCCGGCTTAGTCTGGTGATAACGACACTTGTTATGGCGGTCTGCTTTATCATAACGATCCGCCAGTCCGATCTTACCCGGTTGATCGATGATGGCAGGGTGACATCGGAGGGGATGTTTTATGTAGGAATATATGTGGCGTTTATATTGGCGATCCTGCTTTTTATCTGGCTGTTATGTCCTTTGGCAAAGGCGCAGGATCAGGAGATCGAACGAAGAAAACGGTATCATATCAGCCGGAAGAATATGACAGTAACGGTCGTCTGCATTCTGGCAGCGGCAGCTACGATCTGGATGGGAAAAGCCGTGCTCTCAGACCGGAAGTATTATTTTATCTCGCTGCTGGTTTTGATCGAGATGATGATACCATTTGGAGTGGCGTTTGAAACAAGAAAAGTATCTGCAAGAGATCTGGTAACGGTGGCTGTGCTGTGTGCATTGGCGGCAGTTGGAAGAACGGCATTTTTTATGATACCGAATTTTAATCCGGTTATGGCGATCGTGATCTTAAGTGGTGTGGCGTTTGGTTGTGAGACAGGATTTATTACAGGAGCAGTCACGATGCTGGTATCAAATATGGTATTTGGTCAGGGACCATGGACGCCGTGGCAGATGTTTTCGATGGGACTGGTGGGTTTTGCCGCCGGGCTTGTCTTTAATAATTCAAAGATCCGGGGAGGACAATTGACGCGTCTCTCCCTTTGCGTATTTGGTGGATTTTGTTGTATTATAATATATGGTGGAATTATGAATCCGGCATCCGTGATCATGTGGCAGCCGGCTGTCAATATGCAGATGATCCTTGCTGCTTACGTGACCGGATTTCCGTTTGACGTCGTACAGGGATTTGCCACTGTGTTATTCCTCTGGATTATGGCGCACCCATTTCTGGAGAAATTAGATCGGATCAAGATAAAATATGGAGTATTGTGTGAGGTAAAAGAACATGCTTAGAAATTGCAGTTTGGATGAGATATCGGACGGCCGTCTGTACGAAGCAAATGATATGGTAAAAGCATATTGTGATGAATGTAAGGGCTGTCATGCCTGTTGTGAGGGGATGGGAAATTCGATCATTTTAGATCCTTTGGATATATACCGACTGACCGGTGAGACAGGGAAAAGTTTTGAAGCCCTGCTTGCCGATACAGTTGAACTGAATGTGGTGGATGGATTGATCCTTCCGAATATCAAGATGGTAAATGGGAAATGTTCATTTTTAAATGAAGCAGGAAGATGCAGTATCCATGCGGCACGTCCTGGCTTCTGCCGTTTGTTTCCTCTTGGGCGATATTATGAGGATGGCGGTTTCAAATATTTCCTCCAGATCCATGAGTGTGAGCGTGCGGGAAAAGTAAAGGTTAAGGTATCAAAGTGGGTTGATACACCGGATCTTCAGAAAAATACAGAATATATTAACCGCTGGCATGATTTTCTGAAAAATGTGCAGGGACGCTTACAAAATATACAGGCTTCTGTAGAAGATGAAAAGAAAGTGGATGAGAAGACCAGACAGATATGTATACTGATATTGAATCTGATGTATATTGCCAGATATGAGGAACAAAAAGATTTCTATGAGCAGTTTAAGGATCGGATCGCAAATTTGGAAAAACTGATAGAAAGTTTGGGGTAGGGACAGATGTCAGTGTCGGGGAAGGTGATAGAAAATGGCAAAACGGTCATATCAGAAAATAATCATGTATTTTGTAATACTTCTTGTTTTTGCTGCAGGGGTGATCCTTGTGTTTTGCACGAGAGAAGTAAAAGAAACTACGCAACAGGTCGATGATACCCTGAAAAGTAATCTGGATTACGCTGCAGTTTCCTGTGAAAATCTGTTGACGGATGCAGTCAATGTTTTAAATGTGAATTATTTTACTGTTCAATATATGCATGAAAAAAATCATGGAAATACTCTGTTGAAAGAATATTTTGTGGAACAGACAGAGTATCTGAAAGATAAGCTGGGACTGTCTTATCTTGGTATATACGGTTATATTGATGGAGAACTGATGTTGAGTGAACAGTGGACACCTCCTTCTGATTATCGGGTAGAAGATCGGGAATGGTATCAGGAGATTGCAGAGAATGGAACCGACCTGACACTGGCAACGCCATATATTGATATGAAAACCGGTAAACAGGTACTGACAATTGGAAGAACAATGAGTAACCGGACAGATGTGATCGGGGTAGATCTGAGTCTGGAGAGTCTTTCTGATATGCTGAAAAGTCTTCAATTTAGTATTGGGGATTTGTATATTGTTAATGCAGATGGGATCATTGAAGCAGATGCTGAGTATAAACTGGTTGGGAAAAGCTTGTCTGATTATTATGAAACCGGTGCAAATGCCCAGATATACAGGGATAATATAAATAAAGAGCTTATGCTGGGAAAAGAGACGGCTGTTTATAAGACAGATAATTCCTGGATATCAGTTAAGCCTATTATGGATAACTGGTATGTGGTGGCGATCGTTAATAAAGAAAGTATGAATCGTCTTATAGCAAAAAATGCAATACCGTCAGCAGTGATCCTTGCAGTTGTACTGGTTATATTTTTTATGCTTTATCTGAATCTGTTTGTTCGTGTACATCGGGGCAGAAATCAGGATGGATCGGGATGGATGGAGATATACAGATATACATCAGGTGCGGTTATAGAAGATGACAGGCGCTTGAAATATGTGGTATTTTGTACGTATTTGCTGCTTGTCTGTTTTTTTATCACAACTTTTCTTGGTTATGAAAAGGGTGCGGGGTTTGTTATTGTTACACTTTGTACAATCCCGGCCTGTGTATATGTGACGTTTTCTAAAAAAACGGTTATGAAGACACATGGTCTTTGCATGACCGGATGTCTCTTTATGATAGTTTCCATGTATGGATTGATGCCGGAAGGACAGAATCGTCTGACGGATATGTTCCTGACTGCTATGGTGATCATATCTTTATATCAGAAAATGGAGCTGAATATATTTATGCTGATCAGTACAGAGATATATTATCTGTATTCACTGTTGTCAGATCATATGCAGAATGTTTCGGGAGAGAAAGATATTAATGGCTGCATAACGGATATGACGATCATTCTGATCGGCAGTGCGATGTTGTTAATTGTAATCGCATGGAATAAACAGCTGCAACTTCGATTAAAACAGAATGCAGTAGAAGCTGAAGCTGCGGCAAACAGTGAGTCTGCATTTCTGGCAAATATATCACATGAGATACGGACACCTTTGAATGCAATTCTTGGCATGAATGAGCTGGTTTTACGGGAGAGTAAGCAGCCATATATCAAAGAATATGCGATGTATATCAAAAACTCAGGAAAAACACTGTTGACGATTATCAGTGATATTCTGGATCTGTCAAAGATTGAATCCGGGAAGGTGGATATCATAATAGAGAGATACAGCCTGAGCAGTCTGGTAGGAGACATTGAACGATCAATCCAGAAACGTGTCATGGAGAAAAATCTGACATTAAATGTGTATGTTGATCCTGAACTTCATGAGAATTTGCTTGGTGATGAAGTAAGAATTAAGCAGATTATTATGAATCTTCTGACAAATGCTGTGAAATACACAGAAAAAGGAAGTATTGATCTTCGGATAACAGGTACGGTTCATGAGAAGAATCAGGATCTTGTTATCGAAGTGGCAGATACCGGTATAGGAATGCATGCGGAGGATCTGGGAAAATTATTTACAAAGTTTGAACGATTTGATCTGAAGCGGAATCGTTCGGTTGAGGGAACCGGTCTTGGACTCCCGATCACGAAAAATCTGCTGGATGCCATGGGTGGAACGATAACAGTACAAAGTGTATATGGAGAAGGTTCTACATTTACGGCGGTGATCGCACAGGAAATCGCAAACGAGGAGCAGGTCGGTGATTACAGAGCAAAATATAAGAAACAGATTTTGAGTGAGACGAGTTATCACGAAACATTTCACGCAGAAAATGCCAGAATTCTTGTGGTCGATGATAATGAGGTGAATCTGAAGATTGTAGAAGGCCTTGCCAGAAATACCGGAATTCAGATAGATGCAACGACCAGTGCAAAACAGGGAATTAGCATGATCAGGAAACAGGAATATCAGTTATTGATGATCGATCATATGATGCCTGAGATGGACGGACTTATCATGCTCCAGAAGATAAGGGGCATGGATGGTGGAAGATATAAGCAAATACCTGCGATCGCTATTACCGCAAATGCATTTTCTGACGCGAAGCAGATGTATCTGGATGCCGGATTCAATGGATATCTGTCCAAGCCGATCAATCCGGAACGGTTTGAACGTATTCTGATGGAAAATCTTCCATCTGAATATATTACCGTATGTGATAAAACGGATACAGAAGATCAGAAATTGGATGCCCCTGCAACACGGATCGATATTCCGGGAATCGATGTAGAGAGCGGTCTGTCTTATATAGGCAATAGTGAGGAATTGTATATCAATCTTTTACAGACCTATTTGGAGGGAAGTGAAGAACGGATACAAAAGCTGGATGCCAGCAGAAAAAACAGAGATCTGCACACATATGAAATTGCGATCCATGGTCTGAAAGGGGTTTCGGCAAGTATAGGAGCAGATGATATGGCACAGGCTGCTGCGAGACTGGAGAATGCATGTCAGCATAAAGAAACTGCATGGACTGAGATTGATCGGGAACATGCGGATACAATATGCCGATACAGAGACCTTTTAAGGCAGATAAAAAAATGGCTTGCGAATATAGAATCAGATGGTACAATAGAACTGACAAAAGTCACAGATATAACAGAAGTGCTTACAATACTCGACAGAATGAAACAGGCAGTCTATGAATACCGGGAGGAGTCGGCATGTGTGGATTTGAAAAAACTATATCACATTAAAGTTCCGGCAATCCAGAAAGAATTGGAAGCCGGGTATTTCGGAATCTTGGACAGGCTGTATACATATATATCAGATTATGATATGGATAAGGCATATGATGTGATTGAAAAACTCGAGACAGATATTAGGAGGATGCTTTAGTGAAAAGGACAGTTTTGGTTATAGATGATGACAAGATGATATTGGATATGATACAGGGCGTTTTGACAGATAAGTTTGATGTGTCGGCGGTCAATGATGGACAGAAGGCATTTCGAGTATTAGAACGCGTACGTCCTGATATTATTCTTCTGGATCTGAAAATGCCGGGAATGGATGGATATGATGTTATATCCAGACTGAAAGTCAATCAGGAATACAAGAATATTCCGGTAATCTTTCTGACTGCGGTAACAGATGAATATTCTGAGACAAAATGTTTTGAAGCAGGAGCGGAAGATTATATCTGTAAGCCGTTTACGGCGAATGCACTTACAGCACGTATAGAGCGGGTACTAAATATACAGGATTGTGTATTATCATAAACAGGTGGAAAGTATATGGGAAAAGAAACAAAGACAAATGCGATGCGTATTCTGGATCGTATGAAGATTCCATACACATTGAACCAGTATCTATGTGAAGAATTTATAGATGGTGTCCATGTAGCAGATCTGCTTGGACAGAGTTATGACGAAAGTTTTAAGACGATTGTCACAGTTGGAAAGAGCCAGTCATATTATGTATTTGCACTTCCGATCGATAAGGAGATCGATCTGAAAAAAGCGGCCAAAGTAGTAGGAGAAAAGAATCTGGAGCTGCTTCCTGTGAAGGATATCAACAAGGTAACCGGTTATATCAGAGGCGGCTGTACACCGATCGGAATGAAGAAACAATACAAAACAGTTATTCACGAAAGCGCAAAGCTGCTTCCGCAAATGATCGTATCAGGTGGAAGACTGGGAGAGCAGATCTTGTTGAAACCGGATGACCTGCTTCGTGCGGTGAATGGAACATATGCGGATATTATAAAGGAGTAGGTTAGGGAGTTCTTATGATAAAGGTATCAGTAATCGTACCGGTATATAATGGAGAAAAGCATCTGGAACAGTGTCTGGACAGTATATGCAATCAGACATTACGGGAGATAGAGATCATATGTGTGGATGATGGTTCGACCGATTCATCATGGGAGATTCTGAATCGATATAAGGATCGGGATGATCGTATTCAGTTGTACAGGCAGCAGAATCTGTATGCAGGTGTTGCCAGAAATACAGGAAAATCTCATGCAACAGGAGAGTATCTGGTGTTCTGGGATTGTGATGATTTCTTTGAACTGGATGCATTGGAAAAA
>DJPV01000032.1 GCA_002437435.1 Lachnospiraceae bacterium UBA6403
CCTAATTTTCAAGGATGCTCTTTGCCAGCTTCTGCTGCTCTTCCGTTGGAGGATCGATTCCCTCTAATTTATAAGGGATTCCAAGTCTCTCCCATTCCGGAATACCCAGCTTATGGTAAGGAAGCACCTCTACCTTATCCACCGTTTTAAGCGTATCTATAAATTCCTTTGTTTTTCTCAGATCAGCCTCATCCGTTGTGATTCCCGGAACAAGTACATGTCTGATCCACATATGCTTACCCTGATCTGACAGATACCGTGCCAGATCCAGAATATTCTGATTTGAGAATCCAGTCAGTTCTCGATGCTTATCATCGTTAATCTGCTTGATATCAAGCAGGAAGAGATCTGTAAGGCTCATCAGCTCATTGAACTTCGAGAAGAACGGTTCTTCTCTGGTAAATGGATTTCCAGCCGTGTCAATCGTTGTATGGATTCCCTGTGCTTTTGCAAGCTTAAAGAATTCAATCAAAAAATCCATCTGAAGTAAAGCTTCGCCGCCACTAACAGTGATACCGCCCTGATTCTTCCAGTATGGCTTATAACGAAGTGCCTGCTTTAACAGATCTTCCGGAGTTCTGGCTTCGATCTTTACGCCTTTATCTTTGAGCAGTTTTGTATTTTCTTCAATTTTTTTCTCAAGTTCTTCTCTTTCATCAACGCTGATATCATCAGCATACAGTTTGCTGTAATCTGTTACAAGATTCCATGTCTCTGGATTATGACAATATTTACATCTCATCTTGCATCCCTGTAAGAATACAACAAATCGAATTCCCGGACCATCGACTGCTCCAAAGCTTTCTGTTGAATGAATATATCCTAAAATCTGTTTCTTTTCCGGCATGTTTCACCTCTAAGTTCTTTCTATTATTTTACACAAATACACATTAAACAACCACAGCTATGCATCCGCGTCCACCACGCACATCTTCATAGCCTCTTTTTATTCTCTCTTAACCTTTACATTTTCATACACAATTTAAGCATAAAAAACTTGCAAAATAAATCTTTAATACAACCAGCATTAAAATAATGTATAGAAAAATTTTCCAGCCTTACGCTGTAAAAAAGTCCCGGAGATAGACTCCCCGGGACTCCAATCTTTTACTTATCTGTTAAAGCATTCAGACTGTGTAAGATTTACAGTGAGTCATGGAATGTTCTGCTGATAACGTCGAGCTGCTGCTCACGTGTAAGTGAGATAAACTTAACAGCATATCCTGATACACGGATTGTGAAGTTAGCGTACTCTGGCTTATCTGGATTCTCCATTGCATCAAGGAGCTTATCCTTACCGAATACGTTTACATTTAAGTGATGAGCACCCTGATCGAAGTATCCGTCCATAGCGCTTACAAGCTTCTCAGCTCTTTCTTCCTCGTCGTGTCCGAGTGCTGATGGGTTCATTGTCTGAGTATTTGAGATACCATCTAATGACCACTCATAAGGAATCTTAGCTACTGAGTTCAGTGAAGCAAGAAGTCCTGATGTCTCTGCACCGTAACTTGGGTTAGCACCTGGTGCGAATGGTGTCCAAGCACGTCTTCCATCCGGAAGGTTACCTGTGTACTTACCATATACTACGTTTGATGTAATTGTCAGGATAGATGTTGTAGGCTCTGAATTACGATATGTGTGTCTCTTCTTGATATCTGTGATGAATTCATGAAGAAGCCATACACCGATGTTATCAGCTCTGTCATCATCATTACCATATTTAGGGAATTCTCCCTCGATTTCAAAGTCTTCTGCAAGACCTGTTTCTGCGTTACGAATAACCTTAACCTTAGCGTACTTGATAGCTGACAGTGAATCGATTACATGTGAGAATCCGGCAATACCTGTTGCAAATGTACGACGTACATCTGTATCGATAAGTGCCATCTCTGCTGACTCATAGTAATACTTATCATGCATGTACTGAATCAGGTTCAGGATATTTACATAAAGTCCTGCTAACCAGTCAAGCATCTTCTTGTACTTAGCAAGAACTTCATCATAGTCAAGATACTCTGAAGTAATTGGAGCGTACTCAGGACCAACCTGCATTGGCTTACCTGTCTTCTTGTCCAAGAACTTCTCATCTTTACCACCGTTGATAGCGTAAAGAAGACACTTAGCAAGGTTTGCACGAGCTCCGAAGAACTGCATCTCTTTACCTGTCTGTGTAGCTGATACACAGCAGCAGATTGAATAGTCATCACCCCAGATAGGCTTCATAACATCATCATTCTCGTACTGGATTGAACTTGTTCTTACTGAGATCTTAGCAGCATACTTCTTGAATGTATCCTGAAGAGCTGAAGAATAAAGAACTGTAAGGTTTGGTTCTGGAGCTGGTCCCATGTTCTCAAGAGTATGAAGGAATCTGTAATCGTTCTTTGTAACCATTGAACGTCCATCAACACCGATACCACCAACTTCAAGTGTAGCCCATACAGGGTCACCTGAGAACAGTTCGTTGTATGACTTAATTCTTGCGAACTTAACCATACGAAGCTTCATTGTGAAATGATCGATAAGTTCCTGAGCCTCAGCCTCTGTAAGCTTACCAGCCTTAATATCTCTCTCAATATAAATATCAAGGAATGTTGATACACGTCCAACTGACATAGCAGCACCATTCTGAGTCTTAATAGCAGCAAGGTATCCGAAGTATAACCACTGGATAGCTTCCTTAGCGTTTGAAGCCGGCTTGGAAATATCATAACCATATGACTGAGCCATAACCTTCATCTCCTGCAGACGTCTGATCTGTTCTGCAAGTTCTTCTCTCTGACGGATAACATCATCAAACATGTTACCATCGCCACAGTTAGCCTTATCTTCCTCTTTCCAAGCGATCAGCTGATCGATACCGTAAAGAGCAACTCTTCTGTAGTCACCTACGATACGTCCACGTCCATAAGTATCAGGAAGACCTGTTACGATATGTGTATGACGTGCAGCCTTCATCTCTGGTGTATAGGCATCAAATACTGCCTGATTATGTGTCTTGTGATACTCTGTGAAGATCTTGTGGAAGTTCTCATTTGGCTTGTATCCATACATTTCAAGAGCTTCCTCAGCCATCTTGATGCCACCATAAGGCATAAATGCTCTCTTAAGTGGTTCATCTGTCTGAAGACCAACGATCTGCTCAAGATCTTTTGTCTCAGGATCAATATATCCAGGGCCGTATGCTGTGATGCTTGATACAACATCAGCATCCTCCTTTAATACACCGCCGTTATCTCTTTCTGCTTTCTGAAGAGCCTGTAACTTGTCCCAGAGCTTGTTAGTAGCATCTGTAGGACCAGCAAGGAAGCTCTCGTCTCCGTTGTACATTGTGTAGTTGTTCTGGATGAAGTCTCTGACATTACATTCTTCTTTCCAGAGTCTACCTGTGAATGATTCCCATTCCTGGTTCTGTAACATAATAAATTTTTCTCCTTTCAATTTTATATTATGTGAATATATAATACACTCTAATGGTATTATACAGAATCTTTTTTTATAATTCAACAATCCTTATCATTTTTATTGTATTTCTTTTCGTACATTCGACCGTTTTTTACATAAAATATACAGAAATCTTTCGAATATTTACAATATAATCTGTTTTATTTTTTTGAGATTCATATCCGGAAGCAGAAATGTACTTTTAATCGTATCCAGATCCACATTTTATGGAGAAATATCGGAATGGATATAACAGGTGTCAAAGCCCACAGCAGCTGCACCCTCGATATCGCATTTCGGATCATTTCCTATCATGAGTGTCTCTTTTGGATCCAGCCTCTGATCCCTGATCAGGATACGGTAGAACTGCTCATCCGGCTTTTTTTGCAGGATTAGTCTGAGGATATATAGACAGCGTCAAAACAGTCATAGATGTGAAGAGTACGCATCTTGTATTCTATAAAGATTCGTTGTGCATTGGATAACTCATATACCCATGCCCCCCTGCCGTTTTAATTCATCGAGCAATTCCCTGACTCCGTCATACAGCCTTATGTATTCCGTTGTCAGTACACGGAAAAACTGGCCGGCATAGATCGACAGCATACGGTCTGGTCTTACCTTTTTCTGCAAAAACAGTTTACGAAATACATTCTCGATCTGTATTTCCGGATACATCTCATGTTTATCTCCCTGCAATATACCTTCCATCTCGTTTATGATTGTATCATAAGCTCTTCTAAGTTCTTCCCCGGTATAATCTGCCCCATAATAATTATAAAAATATGCCAGCCGATCCCATACTGCCGGATTTTCTTCATCTGTATGAATAAGATCAAATACATAGTTCTTATATTGAATAATTCTGCACCCCTTTATTTCCTGGTTTTCTTCTTTCTGATCTGTTCTGTCATTTCCCGGATAGCGGTCTCCTCCTCTTCTTTTGCAATCTGTTTCGCATAAGACACTGTTTGGATCAGATTGGCGATCAGCATGACCGCAAGCGGGATCAGTATCACTGGTATAAAAATCAATGGGTTCGATACCAGGCGCACCACTTTTCCTAAAAATAACGAAGATGCCACAACCGTGCCAAGCAGATAATCCCCATCTGCCTCATATAAATCGACTGCATTATTCCCATCTCCTTTTGTCTGATATGTATAATGCCCATTTTCCTGCTTTACAGCTACTACCCTGTGTGTATTGACTGCTCCATTTAATGCCGGATCTGTTTTTTTCACAATGAGCAGGGTATCCACCTCATAAGTTGGTGCCATGCTTCCGGTCGTGACACGAAGTGCCATATAGTTTCCAATGCTTGGTGTCTCTCCCGGCTTAGTCAAAAGAACTATGATAAGAACCCCGACCGCTGCCACAATGATAAGAATCGATATTATATTGATCAATGTATATAATATGAGTTTGTCAAGTAAAGTGTGTAAGTTTTTTGATTTTTTTGTGGTAGCCGATAAATTGACCACCATTTTTACGAGATATCTTCTAAAACCTATCGTTTACTTGTCGTGTCCGCTAACTTGCGGGCACTTTTCATATCTAGCAATCCCAAAGTTAGAACTTTCCTAAAAAACGAGAAGAAACAGCTGCATCTTATCCATACGGAGAAGTGCTGCCCCGATCCGTCTCCGTTTTCGATGTGGCATATACATGCTGACAAGGTTTTCCAGATCAATGTCCTCACCCTGTTTGCTCATCAGATCTTCCAGATCCTCAATCCGGATATAATCTTCCGAATGTTCCTTTCTGTGCCTGTAATGTCGGAATTGTTTTTCTTTCTTCCGAACATCCGGCGAAACATTAACATTGTTTTCTATATTTTCGCTTTTCTTCTTTTCATTCCTCATATGTTATCTCACAGCTTGTAACGTTTTTTACATATGCTACATATTCCTGCATCTGACCCCGTTCTTCCATATCCGCGAATCGAAGCTGAATATCGGAAAGATAACGATAAGCCCCTCCCTTTGGAAGTTCCCTTGTCCAGCAGACAACTCCTACTACCTCTCGCTCCGGCTGTCCATCCGTCGTACCACCCATTCCGGGAAGCGTAAATACACAGAACTCGCCAACCTGAAACCAGCGATTCATATTTACAGCCAGGCCATTGTTTGAAATATCGGCGGTCATGCCTTTTTCTTTGTCAATCTCACCGGATGCATTTAACGGCCATGTGTCCTGCATATACTGGACTGGAAGTTCTACTTTCATACGGATATCCACACGTTTAATAAACTGGCGATTCTCCATTACTCGCCGAACTTTCCAGTATCTTCGGATACCTTCTTTTACAACATCATCTACATAACCGGCCAAAATCTGTGTTTCCCCACCGGCTCCATACTGAAATAAAATCTTCTGATTCTCATCCGGTATAAAGGCTTTTCCATCCACTAATGGAATG
>DJPV01000044.1 GCA_002437435.1 Lachnospiraceae bacterium UBA6403
ATATTGATATCTTAGAGAAATAATAAAAGACTGAGGCTCTATATAATTTATGAAGCAGACCTATTCGAACGAAAGTGTTCTGCGAAATAAATTGATATAGAGCCTCAGTCTTTTTATTCAAAGTAAGAAATTATTTAACGATTACAACGTTAGTAGCTCTTGTTCTTGAACCACCCTTAGGATCTTCCTCTGTGTCGAATGTAACCTGCTGACCTTCAACAAGTGTCTTATATCCTTCACCCTGGATAGCTGAGAAATGAACGAATACATCTCCGCTTCCATCATTGTTTGAGATAAATCCATAACCTTTTTCTGCGTTAAACCATTTTACTGTACCGTTGTTCATGTGGGTACCTCCTTATATATTTCTTGCTTGTACCCAATGAAAACGTGCATCATTTATGAGAGAAATACGATTAAAATCTTAATCCATACGTCCGCTTAAAAGCGATTACATAGTTAATCTTGAATACGCTCTCATAATAGTATGGGCACACCTATTTGTCAAGAAAAACAAGGTAAAAATAATGATAAAATCCGGTAAAAAAGGACTATCAGATTCTTGGCAGAAATGGAAAATTAGGGTACTATAGATACAGGAAAAAATGCGAAACAGGAGGAGAGCGTATGAGAAAAGGAAAACGTCTGGTTGCATGGGTCATGGCAGTTGTCATGCTGTTTACGATCTGTGTATTTGGTGGAAATGGAACGGCAGAAGCGGCAGCTGCAACACCGGCTGCAAAGCATGGGAGACTGTCTGTAAAGGGTGCAGATCTGGTCGACAGTAAAGGAAATAAATTCCAGCTCCGAGGGATCAGCACACATGGAATCAACTGGGATGTCGGATCGCCATATGTGAATAAGAAAGCATTTAAGACACTTCGCGACGACTGGGGTGTGAATGCGATCCGGCTGGCAATGTATACCGAAGAATACAATGGCTATTGCAGTGGCGGCAGTCAGGCAGATCTTCGGAAGCTGGTGGATAAGGGAGTCGGATATGCGACCGATCTAGGTATGTATGCGATCATCGACTGGCATATCTTAAGTGACGGAAACCCGAATAAGAACAAGGCGCAGGCGAAGAAATTCTTTACCACGATGGCAAAGAAATATAAGAATAATAAGAATGTTATTTATGAGATCTGCAATGAGCCAAATGGCTGCAGCTGGAAAGAGATCAAATCCTATGCGACAGACATTATCAAAACGATCCGCAAATACGACAAGAAAGCAGTTATTATCGTAGGAACACCGACCTGGTCACAGCTTGGAACAGATGGAACGTCAAACGAAGTTGCAAACAGCCCGATCAAGGGATATAAGAATATTATGTATTCGCTGCATTTCTACGCGAGTGAGTGGTCACATAATGAATATCTTCCGGCAAAGGTTGCTTATGCAAGAAAGAAGAAGCTTCCGATCATTGTATCTGAGTTTGGTCTGTCACCGGCCAGTGGTGACGGAGCCATTAACAAGGCATCCGCAGACAAATGGATGAAGCTGCTCAACAAATATAATATCAGCTATTTCTGCTGGAGTCTCAGTAATAAGAACGAGTCGGCATCTTTACTTAAGCCGTCAACAAAGAAAACTTCCGGTTGGAAATCCGGTGACCTGTCTACAGCAGGAAAATATATCAAGAAGAAATATCTTGCGAGAAAGAAAGCTCTTGGCAAGAAAGCATAGTGATTATGCATAGAAAATAAACGGCAATATTAGCAGACAGCTACATATTGTTTGTATAGAGAATCAATCATATTTTGCACCTGTGCATCATAGAATAAATAATACAGGAAAATCGCATGAAGCGAATCGGATTTTTCCAGAATGATGACAGGACAGGATGTGATGGTATGAAGAAAAATAACAGGATTCTAGCCTGGTTCACCATGGTTTTGTTAGCATTTGCAATTCCATATGTGGGAACCAGGCTTTTTGTGCGTTATCGGGATGTGTCGGATGCCCGGATCGCGGCACTTAGTAGCAGCCGGGATGTGTGTATCCTGCAAAATGAGAACTACAGGCTGATTGACTGTGAAGAATATATTTTGTATGTCCTTGCCGGGATATATGATCCGTCATGGAATGTGGAGATGACAAAGACGATGGCAGTTCTGACCCGGACTGCGATCTATTATGAAATGAACGACCAGGCGGATACTGCAAATGGCGGCGGCAAGATCATCAATGAGGGAGATCTGAAAGAGATCCGTGTAGAGAAAGATGAATTAAAGCAAAAATGGGGGAAAGAATATAAGCAGAATATGAAAATGGTTTATCAGGCTGTGAAGGATACGATGGGACAGGTTATCGTTTATGATGGCAGACTTATAATTCCTGTCAGTCATGCAGTCAGCATCGGTGTGACCGTCAGTGCAGAAGAATTATATGGTACTGCGATTCCATATCTGGTATCCGTTGACAGCAGTCAGGATATCCAGTCACCGGATTTCTCATCGACGAAGATCTACAGTGCGCTTCGCATAAAAAAAGAATTTGGCATGAATGGAGAGGGAGAAGCGTTTGACGGAGTGGAGAATCTGGGGCAGACAGGCGAAGTGGCTGCCGCAGTTAAGGATGGTGGAGGAAAAGAAGCAACGGATAATAAGGATGGTGAAAAGAGCAAATCAGAGACGACTGGGTCAGTACCGAGTGAGGAACAGGCTGTGGATGCGGATGCACTGACTGTGCTTGAAGCGACGAAATCAGGATTTGTCCGAAAGGTAAATGTATTCGGTACGGTCGTGACGGGAGAGACATTTGCACAGACCCTGTCACTTGGAACAACAAATTTTCATATTGATCAGGTCGAGGAGGGATACCGGATCATCTCGATCGGTAAAGGCTCATCCCTTGGAATGTCGATGTACGGAGCCGGATGGAAAGCCGATCAGGGCAGTACATACCGTGAGATCATTGCATATTATTATCCGGAAACTTTGATCGCGGATGGGGCGGCATATTAAGGATTAGCGAAAATATACAAGGACAATTACCAATATATTAAGAATATTTGAAAATGTACAGATGAAATTGCAAAAGTGGATGTTTCGCAAATCTTTTCATTTCGCTGGTGGCAGGATACGACAAAATGCATAAGATGAATAAAAAGCTTATGGAAAATATTTGCCTGTGTATATAATCTGGAAGTTCAGGCAACAATATCCATGAGGTGATAAACATGAAGAAATTTTTGAATGTTATTAAGAGAAATATTTTCTACATTGCCCTGATCGCCGGAATGGTGGCACTTGTAGGACTTGTAGCTCTATATAATGTGAAAACCCAGTCAGATGATGAAAATGCTGTCAGCTCGGAGGCAGTAGAAGAAACCGCAGATAGAAGCAATCTTGGAACAACAGAAGCAGTAAAAGAAACACTTAGCGGAACAACCAAAGCAGAGGACAAGACAGAAGCAACAACAGAGAAAAGCTCGGAAGTAGAAACCGGAGCAAATGCTGCCAAGGTGGAAGAACAGATCGAACTGAACTATGATGGCAGTACAGCTCTTATGTGGCCACTAAATGGAAACGTGATCATTCCATTCAGCATGGACACCACAGTATTTTACGAGACATTAAACCAGTACAAATGCAATGCGGGAATCGTATTGGAAGCAGCAGAAAATGACAAAGTTTCAGCCGCTTACAAATGCAAGATCACAGAGATCACAAGCACACCGGAATTTGGAAATGTGGTAAAGGCATCTCTTGGAAATGGCTATGAAGTCATGTACGGCCAGCTTAAGGATATCAATGTTTCCGTTGGTCAGGTGGTAGATGCCGGCTGCACCATCGGTACTGTAGCAAAACCAAGCCGTTATTATTCAAAAGAAGGAACAAGCCTGTATTTTGCAATTACCAAAGATGGCAAACCAGTCGATCCTGTATCATTGATTGAAGGGGAATAATTAAAACAATCCATATAAAGTATAAGAACAGATGCATGTCGTATTCGCAGGGTAGGGGGTGTGTCTGTTTTTTATTTTATCTCCTTCCTCTGGAACACCAAC
>DJPV01000062.1:0-172 GCA_002437435.1 Lachnospiraceae bacterium UBA6403
AACAGGATTTTATATAAAACAAAGTATCAAATAAGACCTATGCTTGAATGTACTAAAAAATAAGGGTGGAAATTTATTTGTAACAGATGAACTATATATTGACATTACTAAAGATTTCGTAATGAGATGCACAGTGCCAGTAAATACGGGTGCCTGTTTGAGTCCGAAGGAC
>DJPV01000062.1:207-4743 GCA_002437435.1 Lachnospiraceae bacterium UBA6403
AGTATTTACGAATCAGGCATGTGCAGCGAATAGAAATCGACGTAAGTCAATTATAGCTTATCTGATGCAAATAGATTCCACCTTTTGCGTTTGGTAATTATTGAAGAACTATTCGGTTACTTCTTTTGTTTCTGTATTTGCATTTGCTTCCGGCATAAGTTTTTTGAATAATGGAACAATCTGTGCAGCAATGATAGCTTTTACAAGATCAAGTGGAATAAATGCAACAAAGCCTGAAAGGAAAGCAACTTTCCAGGTTAAGTTTCCGTTGAATTTCCACCATAACATACCGATGATGTCGATAAGTGCTGCTGTTAAAATGGCAACGATCGTATAACGGATACGATTGTATTTCTTACCCTTTGTCAGACCTGCAAAGATAGTAACGATGATAAATGAGAATGTATATCCGCCAAATACTCCTGTCAGATAACCGATACCGGAGCCGCCGCCGATAAATACCGGAACACCGACTGCACCGAGGATCATCCATAAGGCAACGATAATTGTTGAGTCACGGACTTCAAATACCAGTGCAATGAGCATGATCATAAAGTTCAATAATGTAATGTGAGCTGCATTTGGGAGTGGAGTTGGTATACTTAAATATGCAGATACGCATAAGATTGCTGCAAATACAGCCATCATTGTAATCTCCACGGTTGTGAATTTGTTTTTCATGTGTGTGTTCTCCTTATTGAATAAATAATACGTCTACAATGGGTGTCATTCCTCGATTGGATGAGGTTAAGGGGGATTGACAAAAAATATGAAGCGGATAGCAGGGCTAAGCTATCCGCTTCCCGATAACAAATTGAATGTCAACTATTAAATGGCACCAATTGGATAACATTATAGATTCCATATTCTTGAATGTCAACCACGAAATGAAATTTATGGTTAACATTCAAGACGAGAGGCTTAAGGGTTGAAAAAAAGCAGATATAAATATACTATATAAGAATGTAATAAAGAAAAAAAGACAGGAGGCAGCGGCTATGCTTAGAGTTGGTGTTACGGAACTGGATATTGGATTTGAGAATAGGGAAGAAGCAAAGAAACGCTGTCTTGAAGTTATGGAAGAAGCCTGTGCAAATGGAGTAGAGCTTCTGGTATTTCCGGAGATGACACTGACAGGATTCACGATGCGGCCATGGTTGCATGCGGAAAGCTGGGATGCGGATAACATCCCGGACAGTGTTTCATTTTTTATGGAGAACAGCAGAAAATATAAGATGCAGATGGCATTTGGGTATATTCGTGCGGTTATGGCAGATGGCAGCCTGGTGGATGATGAAATGAAAGAAAAGGATTACGAGAACCGGCTGGTGCTTGTGGATGGGGGAAATGTGTTGCTTGATTATACTAAGATCCATCCATTTTCATATAGTGGTGAGGATAAGGTATATCGGGCAGGAGAAAAACTTGCACAGGTACAGATAAAGGATATCCGGATAGGCGGATATATCTGCTATGATCTTCGTTTCCCAGAGATTTTCTCTGCGATGAGAGATCAGTATGAAGCTATCATGGTGATCGCAAACTGGCCGGAAACGAGGGCAGAACAATGGGAAACACTCTTAAAGGCAAGAGCAATCGAGAATCAGGCATATGTGATTGCTGTCAACCGGGTTGGAGATGGAGATGGGCTTCACTATATTCCCGGTTCTCATGTATATGACTGGCTTGGACGGGATGTATCGGTTGGGGTTAGTGAGAAGCTGCGTGTCGCAGATGTTGATTCCGGGGCAGTCAGACGTGCAAGAACAGAATTTCCACAGACAAATGACAGAAAGAATACATTTTATAAGAGGCTTTATTAATGAAATGTGCTTATAGACAGTCGGATCGGCATGAAAAATACATGATATGTTTCATTTTTATTCGACTGGTTATAAGTACATTTCATTTTTTGAATAAAGATAAATTGAAAGTAATAAGATAATAGTATATAATCAATATGGATAATATATTATCAATTATAATAAAAATAAAGGATATATAGATAAAATATTATCTATATTAATAATTGTGGGGTAAAGATACATGGAACCATTTGTATGGGAGACACCGGATGAATTAGATAAGAAATTGGCAGAAAGAGTTCGCAATATACGAAAGCGTAGATCGTTGTCACAGCAGCAGTTAGCGGAACAAAGTGGCGTAAGCTATGGATCAATTAAACGATTTGAGCAAAACGGACAGATTTCTCTATTGGGATTGACGCGGATTGCGGTTGCACTGGATATAGCAGATGAGCTTCGGGAACTGTTTACACGGGTTCCGTACAAGGATATTCAGGAGGTTATGAATGAGACAAATAGAAGATAGGATGCTTCAGGTTTGCTATGAGGATCGTTTGGTGGGAACGATGGTGTTAACAGCAGACCGAAAAGCTGCTTTTGAATATAGTGATGAATGGCTGGAAGATGGATTTTCAATCAGCCCTTTTTCGCTGCCGCTGAAAAAGCAGGTATTTGTGCCAAAAAAAGATTATTTTGGTGGGCTGTTTGGAATATTTGCAGACAGTCTTCCAGATGCGTGGGGAAGATTATTATTAGATCGGCTGCTTAGGTCAAATCATATCAATCCGGACGAACAGGGTGTTTTAGAACGTCTTGCAATTGTAGGAGACTCAGGAATGGGGGCTTTGTGCTATCATCCTCAGAGAGTTCTGGTGTCGGAGCAGGAAACGGATGATCTGGATGAATTGGCAGAAGCATGTCACAGAATCATGAATACAGAATATTCGGATAAATTAGATGAATTATATGGGCTTGGAGGAATCAGCGGTGGAGCGAGACCAAAGATCCTGACGAGGGTAGATGGGGAAGATTGGATCATAAAATTTCCAGCACATGTTGACAGGGCAGATATTGGACAAATGGAATATGATTATTCGGTTTGTGCAAAAAAATGTGGAATCGCTATGAGTGAGACCAGGTTGTTTCCATCGCAGCGACATGCAGGATATTTTGGAACCCGGAGATTTGATAGAAAAATGGATGGAAGCAGGGTTCATATGGCAACGGCGGCAGCGTTGTTAGAACTTGATTTTAACCAGCCAAGTCTGGACTACCATGACCTGATGAAATTAACAAGAATAATGACGCGAGATAATAAAATGGATGTTGAAAATATGTTTCGCAGAATGTGTTTTAATGTATTTGCGCATAACAGGGATGATCATTCAAAGAATTTTTCGTTTGTATATGATACGGAATCAGCAACATGGAGATTGAGTCCGGCATATGATCTGACGTATAGCACAACCTATTATGGGGAGCATACAACATCTGTTGATGGAAATGGACAAGATCCGGGAGAAATGGAGCTCCTGACAGTAGGAGTGCAGGCGGGAATGAAGAAAAAACAATGTCAGGAGATTATAAACGAAATCAAACAACGGGTTGAGGAAGATCTGAAGGCTTATACAACCTTCCAAACCACATAAAGCTTGTAAAATCCCGCATAATGGAGTAAAATGGAAAGAGCAATTAAGGAGGAAACTTTTATGGGTAAGGACGATTGCATTTTTTGCAAGATTGCGAATGGTGAGATACCATCAGCAACAGTTTATGAAGACAGCATATGTAGAGTAATACTTGATGTAAATCCTGCAAATAAAGGTCATGCTTTAATTATACCAAAAGAACATTATGATGATATATATAGCATGGACGCGGATACTGCTTCAAAGATCTTTACGATTGCAACAGAGGTTGCCAAGGCTCAGAAAGCAGAATTAAATCCTGACGGACTGAACATTATTCAGAACAATGGCGCTGCTGCAGGACAGACAGTATTCCATTTTCACATGCATCTTGTACCACGATTCATTAAGGATACGGTTACAGTTACATGGGTTCCGGGTCAGTCAGACAATGAGGAACTGGATCAGTTGTCAAAGGCACTTCGTAAGAGAATTTAAGGAAAACATGGATAAAAGAACAGAGACAGGGATAACTTCAAATCAGTTAAAACTTCTGGCATGCATATTTATGTTATGCGACCATGTAGGACTTGTTCTAATGAATAATAATTGGATAATGCGGGCTGTAGGACGGCTCGCATTTCCTATATTCGCATTCCTATTGGTAGAAGGGTACAGACATACATCGGATATCAGAAAATATTTTATCCGGCTCTTTTTGTTTGCACTGATTTCAGAAGTCCCATTTGATCTGGCTTCAACCGGACAGATATTTGATATGCAGAAGCAGAATATTTTCTTTACGCTTGTGGCAGGGTTGATCGTGCTTTATCTTGGAAAGGTTGCAAAATCGAACCAGATGGGAGCAGTCATCGGAATTGTTGTCATTATGGTAGTTTCAGAGGCTTTACATTTTGATTATGGAATTGCCGGTATCCTTCTGATCGTATTAATGTATTATTCGATCAAAGATGGCACAGCGGAACATGCATTCAGAAATGCCAGTCTTGTGACCGGGAATTATCCATTTGGCTGGAAACTGCGTCAAAATATGGGATTTGTGATCGTATCGGCGGTGCTGTATTTCCTGTTTTATGGAATAA
>DJPV01000062.1:4833-41541 GCA_002437435.1 Lachnospiraceae bacterium UBA6403
TTAAATATGCATTCTATGTGTTCTATCCGGCACACTTGCTCATCTTATACCTGCTCAGCAAAGTGATCTTATAGTAAAATTTTATCAGAATGGAAATATTCCTTTTTATTTAAAAATGCGAAAAATAAAGAGTTGTGCTTTAATCTGTGTAAAATTATTGATTTTTTGTCGAAAAACAGAAATTTCCTATTGACTTATGGAGATATATCAGTTAGAGTATAGCTGTTTTAGAACTGCATTGCAGTCCAAATACAAATAAATATTTATAAATGCTCTTATTCAGAATGGTGGAGTCATAAGGGACTATGAAGCCATGGCAACCCCGGAACAGGTAAAAGAACGACCTGTATGGAAGGTGCCTTCCTGAGCGAGTCTGTTGTATGCAGACGTCGAACAATGAGAGGTTTGATTTTATCAATCCGCTCAGAGCGGATTTTTCTTTTGCCCAAAATCAGGTGGAGATGTCCTGCCTGAAAGAAAAGAAAAATCAAAAGCTATGTGAACGAATACGCATGGCTGTAACTATAGACAGTATTTATACAAGGAGGAAATGATGGAAAAATTATTATTCACATCAGAATCAGTAACAGAAGGTCATCCAGATAAAATCTGTGACCAGATTTCAGATGCAGTATTGGATGCATTGATGGAGCAGGATCCAATGAGCCGTGTTGCCTGCGAAACATCTATTACAACAGGTCTTGTACTTGTAATGGGTGAGATTACAACAAAAGCATATGTAGACATTCAGAAGATCGTTCGTGAGACAATTCGAGAGATTGGATACGACAGAGCCAAGTACGGATTTGACTGCGATACCTGTGGTGTTATCACAGCAATTGACGAGCAGTCAGCAGATATCGCGATGGGTGTTGATAAGGCGTTAGAAGCAAAAGAGCATCTGATGAGTGATGATGATATCGAAGCAATCGGTGCCGGAGATCAGGGTATGATGTTTGGATTTGCAACAAATGAGACACCGGAATATATGCCATATCCGATTGCCCTTGCACATAAACTTGCAAGAAAACTGACAGAAGTAAGAAAGAACGGAACACTTCCATATCTCAGACCGGATGGTAAGACTCAGGTAACAGTAGAGTATGATGAGAATGGAAAAGCAAAGAGACTCGATGCAGTAGTTCTCTCAACTCAGCATGGTGAGGAAGTATCACAGGAACAGATCCACGAAGATATCAAGAAATATGTATTTGATACAGTTCTTCCTGCTGATATGGTAGATGAAGATACTAAGTTCTTTATCAATCCGACCGGAAGATTCGTTATTGGTGGACCAAATGGTGACAGTGGACTTACAGGACGTAAGATCATCGTAGATACTTATGGCGGATATGCCCGTCATGGCGGCGGTGCTTTCTCAGGAAAAGATTGTACAAAGGTTGACCGTTCCGCAGCGTATGCAGCAAGATATGTAGCAAAGAACATTGTAGCAGCAGGACTTGCAGATAAATGTGAGATCCAGTTGTCATATGCGATCGGTGTTGCCAGACCTACATCTATCATGGTAGATACATTTGGAACAGGAAAGGTATCCGATGAGAAACTTGTAGAGATCATCCGTGAACATTTCGATCTTCGTCCAGCCGGTATCATTAAGATGCTTGATCTCAGAAGACCGATCTATAAGCAGACGGCAGCATATGGACACTTCGGAAGAACCGATCTCGACCTTCCATGGGAGAAGCTTGACAAAGTTGATATGTTAAAGGCATATTTATAAAAGGTATAGCTAAAAAGCCTGTCGGAAGTTTGCAGCTCTTGAATAAGGTTTATAATCACGTTTGCCTACCTTTGTTTCAATCAATTTTATATGCACATGTCTCTGCCGCGATAAAAACTTTTGCGGCGACGACATGGCACAAAATTGAATGAAACTCAGTCGGCGGCACTATGGATTATGAAACCTTATTCAGAAGCTACAAACTCTCGACAGGCTTTTTTATATTTGCATGAAAAAATGTACATAATGGATATTATTAACATAACAATTAACAGGCAAACGTGATTAGAAACCTTAATCAAGAAGTAACAATTTCTGCCAGGTCTTATTTTGCTATTATTAAAATCTTATTTTTCCTTTTTATTCTCCGGTGCGTTCTGCTTGATCGGCTTGAACTGTAAGGAACCGGTATTCTTTTTTGGATCTTCATGGTTGATGATCGCTTCCGCCATGTTGAATACCTCTGACAGGTCTGCGGTATTCATGGATGAATACTGAGCCGCTTTCTTCACGATCTCCTCTGCCGGTGTTAATTCCTGTTCTTTCTTTGTATCAGCGCTTAATCTGGTAGATGTAATGTTTTCTGCCTTGGCAGCAGGTTCTGCTTTTAATTCAGTCATTCCGTCATGAGTAGCAGCGGCTGTTTCTTTTACAGAAGCATTTATATCCGGTTCAGGTTGTTTGATTTCAGTGGTACCAGTAGCAACTGTTTCCTCTGTATTATCCTGTAAATCTGCCGTATCTGATTCGGCAGGTTCTGTCTCTGCTTTAATCTCCGGGATCGAAGATGACTCGATAGAATCCTTATCGGAATCCATATTTAAGGCAAGCTGTTCAGAGTCTTCGGAGTTGTTGGAATCAGCATCGTCTGTGGTGTCTGCTTTAGCAGAGCCATCTATAATTTCTGAGTTGTCTGCAACATCAGTAACGCTGCTGATTTCTGACGCATTAGGATCAGTATCACCTGTAGTTTCTGTCCTTACAGGAGCATCTACAGCTGCTGGATTCACTGTCGTTCCAGCAATATCAATGGCATCTGCATTAACATTTTCGCTGGCATTAGATTCAACACTATCGCCAGTGTCATCACCGGCATCTGCATCAACGCTATTATTAACATCATCGACAGTCTCTGATTCAACACTTTCGTCGGCATCATCTATAACGTCAGCATCGATGTCTTCATCAGACATTTTGTCCGGATCATTTGGATCATCAGGATCGTCGTCTTCAGGCAGACCTTTTCGGATCACATGCACAAGCATACATGCGAGGACAATGATAAGGAAGAACATAACGACAACGACAATGATGCAGATCGTCAGAACCTTATCTTTATGCTGGTCAAAGAATGAACCATTTGTTGCAGCTTCTTCCTGTGTTCCTGCTGCAGGATCTGCGGTATATCTGACAAATGTTTTCTCAACCGTATCATATCTGTACCAGCTTGGATCAGAGTCTGGGTTCATGGCATATACTAAGATGATTTCATCGTTTTCTGTTATATGGTAAGCAGTAACAGAGTCTCCGCCAAAATCATAAGAAAATGCACTATAGCCTTCCGGTTTGCTCACAGTATCAGATGGTTCCAGAATAATGAAATCCTTATATGCTGACTGGACATTGATCAATGGCACTGCTGTTTTTGCATTCAGATCAATGATGTACCATGCACCGTTTTTGCCATCTTTATCAGTCAGATATGCACATTTGATCTGACCATTAGGCGAGGTATATAAGATTACCTCGGTGTCGCCGAACTTTTCTTTTGACTGGGCAAATCCTTCAGGAACGCTGACCTTTCCATAGTCCTGAGAAAAATAATAATCGATTCCATTTACATTGATAACAGCCCGTGTATCAACGATTTCCTCTACATTTACCATCAGATCGTAAATGTGGGTGTCACCTGTCTCGGCAGTAACCTTTATTGTGACATGGCCCTGCTTGCCAGGTTCAAAGTTTTCATTTCCTTCGATCGATACAGAAGACTTGGAATCTTCCGGTAAAGCGTTGATAGCAAGACTTGTTGTTTCGCCTGGAACTGTTGTCTCATAGGAATATACATCCTTTGAAAATTCAGGCTTTAATTCGCCCGGTGTGATCTGAAGGGATGAAAGAAAACAGTTATCAGACATTTCCTCGGTTGTCTCCTCGGAAGTATCTTCGGTATCTTCTGTAGATTCGCCACTTTCGGTTGTGCTTCCGGCTTCGGTAGAACCCTGTTCCTGTGTGGTTGCAGCCTGTGTGGTGGAATCGCCACTGCCATTACCGCCGCCTGCTGCTGTTACCGTGATCGTAGCACCGGCATTTGAGACAGAGCAGCTTTCCTCGCCCCAGGTATATACATCTGAGCTTCCTGTACCTACATAGGAAGAACCACTTGCAATAGCAGAAAATGTAAAACTGTTAGAAGCAGATTTGATATTTCCATCACCGTATCCGGCACAGGAGATCGTACCGCCTCCACCATATCCATCGCCGGATGTATATTCCAGAACAGACGAATCATAGGACAGGCAGTAGCTGTATGCACCCAGTGCTTCGGAGCAGCTTACCGATACGGTTACTGTTACCGAACCGCCCTTTGATACACTTGAGGATGAAAGGGAAATGGAGAACTGGGTAGAAGCTGCCTGAGCCTTTATCGCATTTCCATAGACAAAACAGCTTAGAGTCATAATCAGAATCAGAGCCATCGCTGTATATTTTTTTAGCTTATTCATTGTAATATCTCCTATCATAACCTTATAAAAGGCTTATTTTTGTGAAATTTTGGCAGCACCCATCAGGAATTTCTGAACTTTAAGAAGATCCAGAGCAGAGAGCCCACCGCTTCGTTTAATGTTGGCAGCCTGCAGAAATGCACCCTTTAATGAGGAAGCACCAATAATATGCTTCTGAATCTTTAACAGATCCAATGCATTGATCACACCATCACCTGTTACATCACCAAAGATAATAACATTGTAAGTGTTAGTGTTACCAGATCCTGTGATCTTTACGATATCACCCGTTCCAATCTTGCCGGATGTCTTTTCTTTGCCGGATGCATTTGTAATGCTTACCGTTCCATTTGTACATCCAAGTATTGATAGGAAAGAGGATACAGTCGTTGATGGGGCAACTCCGCTGATCGTTCCATCGGAAATGATGTAGTCGCCATCAAATTCGGGATCAGATCCACCGTTTCCGGTTGACTGGCCTCGGACGATCGTTATAGTATAAGTGCGTTTTGCACCGCTTTGCGCTGTAACCGTAACTTTAGCCGTATTTGTTCCCTTTGAAAGAGAGATCTTTCCGGTTCCGGATACAGAAGCGTGGCTGTTGACCGGACTGGCTGAGATCTTAACAGAAGTAGTGCTTTCTGATACGATCAGTGAATACTTCTTTGTTGAATTAATGGCATAGGTCGGTGTAAGCGAGTATTTATCGATCGTAAGAGATTTCAGATAGTTATTCGGATTACCGCTGTCCGATGGTTTGCCGGTGTTTGCATTCGGCATATTGCTATAGACCGGGATACTGAAAGTAATTGCATCATTTAAAGTACCGGAGCCCGCATAAGCATCAAATACCTTTGATGCTTCGGATGATACAGCCTGTACATTCGACATATACTGATGGGAGTACAGGTTGGATGTGTTTGTTACATTAAACTTCTGTGTATATAAAGTGTTCTGTTTTTTCAAAATATAATTATTGCCAATGTATTTCGCACCACCCAAAATAGATTTGTAGACACTGTTCCATGGTCTTTCATAAGAACCACTGGCAGCGGCCCAGCGCAGAGCATTTGTTACAGCATTTCCACTGGCACTGTCGTATCCACCGATATTATAGAAATTATAGATGCCCGAATAGACCGAGTGCTTACCGTTTGTAACGGAACTGAGTGTTGAACCTACTTCCTGTTTGATACGGGAAGCAATATGATATGGGCTGACCCCGACTGCCTGTCCGGCTTTGATGATCAGCTCGGAATATGTATAGCTGTATCCGGATGGTTTGGATTTGTACATAAATGTACCGGAGAGGATTGATTCTACACCGGATTTGGTCTGAGTATCTTCATAAGAAAGATTTTCAAATGCAAATACGAAGCGCTCATACAGATAGGTTCGAGGATCCAGATAATAAGTAACAAAATCATCCGAAGCGGCAAACCAGTTCGATCCATCATAAGAGGACCAGGTGTCTGTCTTGATGTTATATCCGACTGTAGTAGAAC
Source organism: Lachnospiraceae bacterium UBA6403 (assembly GCA_002437435.1). Lineage (GTDB taxonomy): Bacteria > Bacillota > Clostridia > Lachnospirales > Lachnospiraceae > Coprococcus. The sequence goes on from DJPV01000062.1 coordinate 10,806, forward strand.
GCCAGTTATAGTGAGGAGCACTGCTTGTTCCCTGAACCAGATTCTTGACCTGACCGGATTTGTTGATTTCGTTGTCAATAACTGTGTTCCAGTCCAGACCAGTCTGAATAGCCTTAAATGTCCAGTTTGGATGGAGGGCATGCAGATCACGAAGCTGTGGTTTATAGCTTTCCGGGAATCCCTGTTTGGTCATATATGCTTCAAAGTCTGAATCGAAACCGCTTGAACTTGCTGTTGTAGCTTCGGTATTCGATGAATCTTCTTTTTTTCCAAGGGTGATATAAGAAGAGGATACATAGCCGGTATAAGTTGTTCCATTATATATCAGAGTAACCTTATACCAGGAATCATTGGAGGTGTCAACGACGGTTAGGGTCTGACCACCATTTAACATGATGTTACTTCCATTTTCCTGAATCGGATTTCCACCGGGGGATTTTCTGAAATAGACATTTGTAACCCCCTTGGAGATATATCCTTCCTTTCCGGCGGCATCCGCCATGCCGTTATTTATAAATAAACAGACCAGGAGACTGAAAATAAGCGCTGCCAGCAGGAACATGCAGGTATATCCCGGTCTGTTATAAGACTTTTTGTTTGTCATGTGTATTCTCCTTCAAGGTTCAAAACATAAAAAGAACGCGAAAACGCTCTTAAAAACCAGTTTACCATAATCTGAAAAAAACAAAACCCTTTTTTGTCAAAAAACTATGAAATATCGCAAAAAAATGGTTCTTGCGTGTAAGCAAAAACCATTTTTTACAGTTAAAATAATGACCGTATCAGCCAATTTTTAATTTGAATTTCTGGATGTCTTTTTCGGTATCCACTTTTTCAATCTTTGCTCCAAGCCCCTGAAGCTTTTCATCGAATTTTTCATATCCACGCTGGATATATTTGATATCAGATACAACTGAGAAATCGTCAGCTACTAATGCAGCAATAACGAGAGCAGCACCGGCTCTGAGATCAGGGGCTGCAACATTTGCTCCGGTGAAAGATTCGACACCATCGATAATGGCGGTATTTCCTTCTACACGGATGTGAGCGCCCATTCTTGTAAGTTCTGCAACATATTTGAAACGATTCTCAAATATACTTTCAGTTACGATACTTGTTCCGTTTGAAAGAGCCAGTGTAACAGCCATCTGTGGCTGCATATCAGTCGGAAATCCAGGGTATGGAAGTGTCTTGATATTAGTTGGTTTCAAACGTTTATCAGACATGACTCTTACAGAGTCATCATATTCAATAACGTGAGCTCCGATCTCGTTTAACTTGGATGTAATAGCTTCCAGATGCTTTGGAATAACATTCTTGATCAGAACATTTCCTTTTGTGGCAGCGGCAGCGACCATAAAGGTTCCGGCTTCAATCTGATCCGGAATGATCGAATATGTTGTACCATGAAGTTCTTTTACTCCACGGATACGGATCACATCAGTTCCTGCTCCTTTGATATTGGCACCCATACTGTTTAGGAAATTGGCAACATCAACAATGTGTGGTTCTTTTGCAGCATTTTCGATCGTTGTCTTTCCCTCTGCAAGAACAGCTGCCATCATAACATTGATGGTTGCACCGACAGAAGTAACATCCATATAGATATGGCTTCCGATCAGTTCATCTGTATGAGTGGAAATAATTCCATTTGCAATATCTACCTGAGCGCCGAGTGCTTCAAATCCTTTAATGTGAAGATCGATCGGTCTTGCACCGATATCACAACCGCCAGGCAATGCTACCTGAGAGTGCTTATATTTTCCAAGTAGTGCTCCCAACAGATAATAGGAGGCACGGATCTTACGGATGAATTCGTCATCTACACACAGATCACTGTTCGGATTAATGAAGACTCCGCAGATAGAAACGGTATGTTCATCTATGTAACGGACTTTTGCGCCGATACCTTCGATCGCCTGCAAGAGGACCCGCGTATCTCGGACATTTGGTACATTTTCTATTATAACTTCCTGGTCGGTCATAACAGCAGCAGCAAGAATACCGAGTGCCGCATTTTTTGCACCTGCAATTGTTACCTCTCCTTCAAGGGGCTGACCGCCTTTGATCACATATTGTTCCATACTAATTGCACCTCTAAATATTAATCAGCATATTTAAAAAGTCTGGTTACTGCGCCGGCGATCTTTTTCGATACTTTACCGCACAGATAACTTCTAGATTATAGCATATTTTTATAAAAAGTAAATAGCAAGTAAAATTATTTATCTGCCTCACAGTAAATACAACGGTAGATTCTATGCGCCCGGTCTGTGAGTTTGAATATATGCTGGATACCCTGTTCGGTTGAGGTTATGCAGCGCGGATTGGTGCATTTTTTGATGCCTACCAGACGTTCAGGAAGCTCGATATTTTTCTTTTCAACCAGTTTTCCATCACGGATAATATTAACTGAGATGTCGGGATCGATATATCCGAGCACATCAAGATTGATGTCGATATCCTGATCGATCTTTAAGATATCCTTCTTACCCATTTTTTCACTTTTAACATTTTTTATAATGGCAACGGAGCAGTCCAGTTTGTCGAGATGCAGATCATTATAGATCTGGAGCGCTTTGCCGGCGGCAATGTGATCAAGTACGATACCATTTTGAATACTGTCTATGTTCATCTGTTTGTACCTCCTATGCTAAACCAAGAAGTGTGGCTATTAATGCCATACGGACATATTTGCCATTCAATACCTGACGGAAATAACATGCCCTTGGGTCATCATCTACTTCAACTGCAATTTCATTTACTCGTGGCAGCGGATGCAGGACGCACATGTCAGGACGGGCAAGAGCCATCTTGCTGTTATCCAGTATGTATGTATCCTTTAACCGGATATAGTCCGCTTCATTGAAGAAACGTTCTTTCTGTACTCTGGTCATATAGAGGATATCCAGTTCTCCGATCACATCCTCCATAGAAGAAACTTCCTTATAAGGTATATTATTCTTCTCAATCACTTCTGTGCGGATATAATCAGGAATTTTTAATTCATCCGGTGAAATAAGTACATAGCTGATGTTTTTATAACGGGACATTGCTTTGATCAGGGAGTGAACGGTACGTCCAAACATCAGATCACCGCAGAAACCGATCACAAGGTTGTCCAATCTTCCTTTTTCACGTTTGATCGTCAGGAGATCAGCAAGCGTCTGTGTCGGATGGTTATGACCGCCATCACCGGCATTAATGATCGGCACATCAGATTTCATAGATGCAAGCATTGGAGCACCTTCTTTGAAATGACGCATTGCTATAATATCTGCATAACAGCTTACAACTTTTACAGTATCACCAACACTTTCACCCTTTGAAGAAGAGGATGAGCTGGCAGAAGAAAAACCAAGTACATTTCCACCTAATTCCATCATAGCGGCTTCAAAACTTAAACGAGTTCTTGTACTTGGTTCAAAAAATAAAGTAGCGAGCTTCTTGCCTTTGCATAACTCACTGTATTTTTCTTTATGATCAATAATATCCTGAGCAAGATTCAAAATGTGATCAAGCTCTTCCATACTTAAATCCATTGGATCTATAAGATGCTTCATGACAGCCTCCTTACAAATTTGCTATCCCAGATTATAGCACCTGCCCGAATGCCATGCAACCGATTTTTCCGGTAAAACCATGGAATGTAAATAACCGCCTGGGGGCATACTGTTATTCGCAAGACGTTTCCACTCGTATCCTCGTGCAGCGGTACATAAAGTTGCAAAAGACGCAACTTAAGTACCGGTGCGAGTAACTGAGACCTTAGCGAGGCATTGCCGAGGTTAGTTCGAAGTTACACAGAGTGGATAATGCTTGCGATATAACAGTATGCCACATGCGGTTATCAACATTCCATGGTTTTATGAATTTAAGAGTGTATACATTACGGCCTTTTCAGCATGACGGCGGTTTTCGGCCTCGTCAAGAATATGGTCGAGGTTCTTGTCTGCGACATCCTGTGAGATCTCGAAGCCGACATGCATTGGCATATCGTGGAATACGATAGCTTTGCTGTCTTTTGTGAAGTCGCCGTTTAACTGGTAAGGCATCATCTTTGCGAGAGTTTCTTCCTTCTGCTTCTGGTAAGCAGGATTATTGAAGAATTCCATATCTACCCATGTATCTGTGTAGAGAACATCCATTTTATTTGCATATTCTTTTGCTTCTTCCATAGACATAGAAGGATCGAGTTCGATATAATGACCGCTCTTTTTTGCCTCTTCATAGAAATCAGGGCCGCAGGCTGTCTCATTTACAAGAGGGGTCAGTCCGTATAAAGTACCCTTCTTCATTTTGGAGAAGAATTCAACGTGAGAGTTAAATACGTTGTTCTTTGCACCGATATACATCAGATTGACATCCAGAGTTCCGAACTTCTCAAGGATCGTGAGGGCATCTGCAAGGATCTGACAAGGATGGTAAGAATTATCGCAGCCATTGATAAATGGAACAGTAGCATTCTTGCCAAATAATTCAACCGTTTCATTTTTGATCAGACGTGCCATGATGATGTCAACATTACGGCAGACATACTTGATTTCGGAAACAGGCTCACCAAGTACGAAGTTAGAGTCCTTCCATAACTGGTTATAGTAGGTACCACCAAGCTCTGTAATGCCGGTTGTAAATGAAAGAAAAGTTCTGGTTGAAGTTTTTTCAAATAAAGTATAAAGCTTTTTTCCTTTTAATGATTCGCTGTACTTCTCCGGATTCTTCTTCATATCCAGAGCAAGGTTCAGGATATCCATCAGCTCATCTGCTGTGAATTCCTTGAAGTTTAACATGTTTTTCATATCTGACACCTCTTCTTTAAAATAGTATGTATCCGTCACTGCTTCGTATATATGCATAAATTATACAGAAAATTGCAAAAAACCACATAACATAAAATGGAAAAGCAGGGCATATTTATAATATTGTTATTGAAATAATAACAGAAAAGCAAATTGTACCACGATATGTATTTTTTTTCAATTTTTTTGTAATTATTTTGCAAAAAACAGGACGATAACATATAGATGCAGGTGCATTATGCATGAATATAGCAGAATAAGCAATATTTTGGTACAGTCTTCGTTGACAGTGGTTTATAAATATTTTATACTTTTTGTTATATGAAAATCAGAGATGCGGAAAGCGCGTCGGCAAGGAGGAAAGTATGAAACAAAGAAGTATTGGTATGTGTATCTTATTGACGATTGTTACCTGTGGTATCTATGGGCTTTACTGGTTCGTATGTATTACAGATGATACAAATGAGATGTCAGGTGAGAATGAGTTAGCAGGTGGCGGAATGGCACTGCTGCTTACGATCATTACCTGTAATATCTATGGATGGTACTGGGCATATAAGATGGGCGAAAAAGTTGATATCATTAAAAACAGAAATGGAATGCCATCCAGTAACAGTGGTATCCTGTTTGTAGTCCTTCAGTTCCTTGGACTTGGAATTGTCAATTATGCACTGGCACAGGATACGATCAACAAGTACAGCGGAACAAACGGATATGGCCAGCCATATAACGGTGGATATCAGAATCAGCAGTATGGAGGATATAACCAGAACCAGCAGCCATATAATAATGGAGGTTACAACCAGAATCAGCAGTATGGGAACCAGCAGCCATACAATGGTGGCTACAATCAGGGTGGCAACAATCCATACAGCAATGAAAATGATAACAACAATAACCCATATAATGGATAGTAGTAAAAGTATATGAAAGAAAAGAAAGACCGTATCCGAAAGATTATATATCGGGATGGCATTATCCTTTTAGCGGGAATCTTATATGCGGTATTTGTCAGGCTGACAGGTCTGGCAGTACCCTGCATATTCAGGACGCTGACCGGGTGGCTGTGTCCTGGTTGTGGGATAACCAGAGCCTGTCTCTCGCTGATAAAAGGAAATGTACAGGCATCCTTTTCCTATAATCCATTTCTGTACATCGCAGGACCATGTATCATATATCTGATAGTCAGGGAAGATTTGAACTATATAAAAAAAGATACATACCGGCTGGGTACAGCGGACACGGTTCTAATCTATATACTGATCGTGGCAGCGTTGATATTCAGCGTTGTAAGGAATCTATAAAAGCCAGATAGCATCCGGCGGCAGATGCTACTTGGCTTTTTCTTTGTTTGCAAGGATGATGCCCACGCAGACAAGAACAAGTGCGATAAGACAGCGGATGTTTAAGACAGATGTTTCATGCAGCAGCAAGGCGGATAATAAAACGCCAAAGACCGGATTCGAAAAGCCATAGACGGCGATCCGGGATACCGGATTGTGTGCTAACAGCAGACTCCATAAGGTATAGGCACATGCGGAGATGAACGCCATATAGAGCAGAAGCAGAATGGCAGGAGAGGAGTCTCCCGAGATGTGTCCGCCTCCGGCAAGTCCGCAGAGGATCATCACGAAGCCTCCGACAAAGAACTGCCAGCCGCTGAGCAGAACCGGATTCTCTTTATCAGAAAAATATTTGATGATAACAACTCCGATAAATCCGATCAGACATCCGAGCATCTTTTTCGATGTAACCTTTTCCATTTTAAATAACAGACCCGATACAAGGATTGCCAGAAAGACATTTGCCGCTTCGATGATCGCAGCCTTGCTTCCGGTCGTATTTGCCAGACCGATGTAGAAAAAAATGTATTGCATGATGGTCTGGAACAGCGACAGGATAAAAATCTGTTTGATGGTTGTTCCATTATGTGGGACCAAAGGCCTTTTATATATGAAACTGCAGATAATGATGACCATAAGTTCGGCAAGCAGAAAACGGATGCCGGCGAACAGGATCTGGGATGCGGTATCATTTTCGCCGATCGCAAACATCCGGTAGCCGATCTTGATGCAGGGAAATGAGCTTCCCCATAAGGCACAGCAGATAAGTGCGAGAGTAATAACAACAGGTGTTTTCGTTAAAAAATTCTTCATGACAATATGACCTCAAAATTAAAATGTAATAAAGTGTTTATTTTAAATCATAATTGATGGCAGCGGGTATGCCCTTTAGTTTTACCGGGTTGTATCATTCTGACATACTATACCATAAATTTTCGGAAAATGACAAAATTCTATTTATAGATGCAGGTTGCAAAAACTGTATAAAAACAAATGGAATATGTTGACAATTTGCACAAAAAAGGCATATAATTTTTGGTATCTGGGCACATAAGATTGCCGGAAAAATAGCGCAGACATTTCATTCGTGTTTGCAGTTTTATCAAGGAGGGTTTTTGAAATGGCAAAAAAACCGTATTATATTACAACCGCCATTGCATATGCGTCAGGTAAACCTCATATAGGCAACACCTACGAGATCGTGTTGGCTGACAGCATTGCAAGGTACAAGAGATTCGCAGGATATGATGTAAGATTCCAGACCGGAACCGATGAGCATGGTCAGAAGATCGAGAACAAGGCGTTTGAGAACATGCAGACTCCAAAGGAATTCGTTGACGAGGTTTCAGGCGAGATCAAGAATATCTGGGATCTGATGAACACATCTTATGACAAATTTATCAGAACAACAGATGCAGACCATGAGAGACAGGTTCAGAAGATTTTCAGGAAACTGTATGATCAGGGTGATATATATAAAGGAGAATATGTAGGAAAATACTGTACTCCATGTGAGTCCTTTTTTACAGATTCACAGCTCGTAGACGGCAAATGTCCGGATTGCGGAAGACCTGTACAGGAAGCAAAAGAAGAAGCATATTTCTTCAAACTCAGCAAATATCAGGACAGACTGATGAAACATATCGAGCAGAATCCTGATTTTATTCAGCCGGAATCCAGAAAAAATGAGATGATCAACAATTTCATCAAGCCTGGACTTCAGGATCTGTGTGTATCCAGAACATCCTTCAAGTGGGGTATCCCGGTTGATTTTGATGACAAGCATGTAATCTATGTATGGATCGATGCATTATCAAACTATATTACAGGCCTTGGATACGATGTAGACGGCAATAGCGACGAATTATATAAGAAATATTGGCCTGCAGATTTACATCTGATCGGAAAGGATATCTTAAGATTCCATACGATCTACTGGCCGATCATGCTGATGGCTCTTGGAGTACCGCTTCCAAAGCAGATCTTTGGACATCCATGGCTGATCCAAAATGACGGTAAGATGAGCAAGTCTAAGGGAAATGTAATGTATGCAGATGATATGGTTCGTCTGTTTGGTGTGGATGCAGTCCGTTTCTTCGTTCTGCATGAGATGCCATATGAGAATGACGGAATCATTTCATGGGAGCTTGTTGTAGAAAGAATCAATTCTGAACTTGCAAATACACTTGGAAATCTGGTAAATCGTACGATCTCCATGTCAAATAAATACTTTGGCGGCGTAGTTACGAATACCGGAGTAACAGAAGAAGTAGATGAAGATCTGAAGAATGTCGTATTAAACTGCCGTATCAAGGTTGCAGAATGTATGGACAAATTAAAAGTTGCAGATTCGATATCAGAGATCTTCACATTATTCAAGAGATGCAACAAATATATCGACGAGACCATGCCTTGGGCGCTTGCAAAAGATGAAACAAAGCAGGATCGTCTGAATACTGTATTATATAACCTGGTCGAGAGTATAGTGATCGGCGCTTCTCTGCTGGAATCATATATGCCGGATACCTCTGTTAAGATTCTGAATCAGTTAAATGCTGCAAAGAGAAAAGTAACAGAACTTGGAAGATTCGGACTTTATCCATTAGGAAACAAGGTAACAGAGGCTCCTGAGATTCTGTTCGCAAGACTGGATGTAAAGGAAGTTATGGCAGAGGTTGCCAAGTTCGCACCTCCTGTAGAAGAAAACATCTATGAAAAGGCTAAGAAGCAAAAGGAAGAAAAAGAGAATTCAGAAGAAAAGAAACGCATGAAACAGGTAGAAGCAAAGGTTGCTGCTTTGAATGCGGATCCTTCTGTATTAAATAAACAGCAGATCACCATTGAAGAATTCGAGAAAATGCAGTTGATGATCGGTGAGATCATTGCCTGTGAGGAAGTTCAGAATTCCAGAAAACTGTTATGTTCACAGGTGAAATTCGGTGAGAACAATGTAAAACAGATTGTTTCAGGAATCAAAGGCTTCTATACACCGGAAGAAATGGTTGGAAAGCGCGTTGTTGCGATCGTGAACCTGAAGCCTTGTAAGCTTGCCGGAGTTGTATCAGAAGGTATGCTTTTGTGTGCGGAAGATGCAGAAGGCAACCTGTCCCTGCTTACAACTGAGAAGGGCTTACCGGGTGGTTCGTTTATCAGCTAATTTATAAAAAGACAGTCATGTTGGATCACAGATGATACAGCAGAAGGCAGATAGATTTTCAGCTCTGCCGGGAGTAAAGTGGATGGAGCAGAAAAGTGCCGCTTTGCGTGGTGTCAGATGTGGTCTGGCATGTGCTGTATAAAAATAAATCATAAGCTTACAGATATGAAATCGTTGATTTATTGGTAGGTCTATGATAGAATTTTAATGTCTGCTTATATAAGGAGACAGCAGATTTGGAAAGATTTAGAAATCTTAGCGCCATGTCCCTTTTTATCAGGGTATTGAAGGGCTGGCAGACACGGTGTAAACGTGGCTGTCCGGTATAGTCCGGTTAGAAAGGGTAACGAGGATAGAGGTTATCGAAAATTCGGCGGATGCCTCTACGCAGAGTCCGGATGCGCACATGCATGTCAAATATGGGAGAGATCCCAAAACAAAACAGCATGACCGGATAATTGAATGATGCATTAAGATAAAACTGCCACGTCCAAAAACGTGATACAGATACTTAAAGAACAAACTGCATCATATGCCGAAAGGAGTTAATTGAATATATGTGTGGAATCATAGGTTTTACAGGCAGAAAGCCGGCAAAGGACATCCTGATCGATGGACTGGAACGGCTGGAGTACCGAGGCTATGATAGTGCGGGTATTGCACTTTTGAATGACGATGATACTTTAACGATCAGAAAAAAGGCAGGAAGAGTGAGCGAACTCAGAGAGTTATGCAAAGATGGAGATTATTCTTCAACCTGCGGTATCGGACACACGAGATGGGCAACACATGGCGGTGTTACAGATATAAATGCACATCCACATAGATGTGGAAATGTTGTATTGATCCATAATGGTATCATTGAGAATTACAGTGATATCATAAGAGAGTATGGATTAGCAGATAAGCTGGTATCAGAAACCGACTCAGAAGTTGTAGCAGCTTTACTCGATACGTTGTATGAGGGTGACCCAATTGCAGCGATCCGGAAAGCTGTAAAGATAATTGCAGGATCATTTGCATTATGTATTATGTTTGCAGACAGACCCGGAATTATATATGCGGTGAGAAATGTCAGCCCGATGGTTGCAGCTCACAGCGAAGAAGGTTCTATCATTGCATCCGACCTAACAGCCATTATTTCATTTTCGAAAGATTATTTTGTTGTGCCGGAATATCACATTCTGACAATGACAAAGGATGGAATCAAGGTTGAGGACTTAAAAGGCAATGAAGCAAAACCGCAGATGCTTGAGATTACATGGGATATCACAGCGGCTCAGAAAGGCGGATTTCCACATTTCATGTTAAAGGAGATCTATGAGCAACCGGAATCTCTGAGAAATACGATCACACCAAGAATTGTAAATTCTCTTCCTGATTTTACCGAGGACGGAATCGACGACGAGGTGTTCAAAAACTGTGAGAACATAACAGTTATCGCATGCGGAACAGCGATGCATGCAGGAATTGTTGGTAAAGCAATGATCGAATCAGAACTTCGTATACCCGTAAATGTTGAGATCGCATCAGAATTTCGATATAAAGAACCACTGATCAATGAGAAAACACTGGTTATCGTTACTTCCCAGTCTGGAGAGACGATCGACACTCTGGAAGCAATGCGGCTGGCAAAACGATGTGGTTCAAAGGTCATTTCTATCGTGAATGTAAAAGGTTCTACGATTGCGAGAGAAAGTGATTACGTGTTATACACACATGCCGGACCGGAGATTGCAGTAGCAAGTACAAAGGCATATTCGGTTCAGATGGCAGCAATGTATTTAATCGGTTGCAGACTTGGACTTGTAAAAGGAATTTATTCAGAAGATCAAGCAAAGGAATTTATCGGCAAATTGCTTGGAACAATTCCGGTGATCGAAGAAACTCTGCATCAGGCAGATGAGGTCAAGGCTGTTGCTAATTATATAAAGATGGCTCCGGATGCATTCTTTATCGGAAGGGGCATGGATTATACTCTTTCACTGGAGGGGGCTCTGAAGTTGAAAGAGATATCCTATGTTCATGCGGAGGCTTGTGCAGCAGGTGAGTTAAAACATGGTACGATTGCTCTGATCACAGAGAATGTACCGGTTATTGCATTAGCGACTCAGCCGGCTGTTTACGAGAAGATGGTTTCAAATATAAGGGAAGTAAAAGCCAGGGGAGCATATGTTATTCTAATTAGTATGAGTGACGAAGTTACCGACACTCAGATATGTGATAAGCATATAAGAATACCTAAGCAGGATAGTTTATTTACTGTATTTGCAGCGGCTGTTATTTTACAGTTGATCGCATATTATACATCAGATGCGAAAGGGCTGGATGTAGATAAACCGCGTAATCTTGCCAAGTCTGTTACGGTAGAGTAAGGGGACTTGAGTGGCTGGAGAATAATTGCGGAGGGTGTTATTATGAGCACAGAGAAGACTTATTTGTGCGATGAGTACAAATTATATTTTAAAATTGAAGATGATGTCCAGATCCTTCATAATGAAGTTGAACTGTACAATACATCATTTGTAGGAAACAACAGCTTTTGTCATGAAGAGTATATTGATGGACAGAGAGCGCTTACATATTCGATTCCGGCCATGATTACGATGAATCAGTTTATTACCAAGAAGATTCACAGAGATGAACTGGTAGATATCATGTTCAGCATAACAGACCAGTTGATGTATCTGAAAGCGAACGATATGCCACTGGGGAAAGTTATCCTGAATATTGGATATATGTATTTGAATCTGGAGGATATGAGTGTTCAGCTTGTATTTCTTCCGATTGATAAACCGATGGAAAAGTGCAATATGGAGAAGTTTGTCAGAGATCTGATCAACAAACTCGATTTTGCAAATAAAAAAGCATCAGATTGTGGATATGAACTGATCAAGTTCTTTGATCACAATCCATCTTTTTATCTGTCAGAGTTCTATAAGCTCATCACAGATATGAAGAATGATAATAATATTCATCCGGAAGATGAGCAGCACTTTATTGTAAGACCGCAGAGAGCGGAATCTGAAGAGGAGAACACAGAAGCACCGTTGCAGACAACAGTTGTATCAACTCCAAGCTTTAAACTGGCGAAAGAAGTAAAAGATTATTCTGCCACTGATATCGGATTTGATGATGATGACTCTGATGCAACAACAACGACAGTTCTTACAAATGCAACAAAGGGCAAAACGGGACCAGTGATCGTAAGAACCAGAACCGGTGAGCGTATCAAGATAGACAAGCCGATCTTCTGTATCGGCAAGTCCGCACAGGGTGTTGATTATCAGGTAACAGACAACAATTCTGTCAGCCGTCGTCATGCATATATCATCAACGTCAATGGCGTTTACTATCTGCGTGATAACAAATCAACAAACCACACCTACCTTGGTGGAAAGATCATCAACAGCGGCACAGACATGATGCTGATCGATGGCAGCAAATTCAAACTTGCAAACGAGGAATTCACATTCCGCGAGAAATAAACAAAAAGGCTTCGTCCTGTTTCTGACAGACGAAGCCTTTTCATATAACTATTCTGCAAGTATTTTATCAATAGGCAGAAAGACAACAGCGTGTAGTATGTATAGATAGAAAAAAGAACAATATCTTTCATGTAGCAGACCTTTTTACTCTGTATAACTTTGAACTAACCTCGGCGAGCCTCGCTAAGGTCTCAGTTACGAACGTCGGTCCTTAACGAACCACCGTTAGGTGGGAGTTTAGTACCGCTACGTGAGAAATAGAACGAGAGTGTTCTGCGTAGTGAAAGGGTATTGTTCTTTTTTTAGATGAAAAATTGGTGCTGTTGTCTTTCGTCCGTTTACTCCTCAGTAGTGTCAGTTTCTGTATTATCAACAGTTTCTATGGCGACCATCGCCTGGTCGATCTCTGTGAGGCTGTCGGATGCGATACTGTAGTATTCGCCATCATCGTTGATAAGCGCTTTTACCACAATGGGATCTTTGTATTCCGGATTTTCTGCATGAGAGGTGAGTATGGCGGCAATGCCATTTGCAAACTTCTTATCATATTCCTCTTTCTTAACATCATTATATACACCGTTATTGACATCCTTGTTGAAATCCTCAATATATGCCACGATCTCATCGTAGGATTGGTCTAAGACTGCGATCGGATAGATCGTTACGTCCACATAATATTCGCCGTTTTCCTTATAACTCTCGGAAACTTCATATCTTGCATTGTTATAGATCGTAGTTGCAAGAGTTGTAAAAGTCTGGGTAACCTCAATGGACTTGTTCGTGTTCAGATTATAATGTGAGATCAGCTGGTTTGCCAGATTAGACAGACACTCCTGATACATGGCGAGGGCATCGGTTTCATTTCCCTTGTTTTCTTTTATGTAGTTGGTGTAATCACCTTTATAATTGACATCGAGAAGATTTTTCACATACGACTGGTATGCAGTAGCTTTCTTCTGACCACAGCCGGTAAATGTGATAAGGACGATCGCAATCATAAGAATGGCTGTCAGGTATTTTCTTGTGTGTTTCATATTGATAAAAATTCCTCCTAATAGTTCGGTTTGTTTTTCCTTCGTTCAATATAGCACAAAATATGTGCTTTGTAACTAAATTAAGAAAAAATAATTGTGCAAAACAATAAGGGTGTGTTATAATCATTTCGATTAATATTTACAGAAAATAAGCATTCGCGCCAGAACGCATAAGTATCATACACACATAGAAAAGGATGCCGAGAACAGATCCTGTTAAGACATCAGGGCGCAGCTTAAATAATAGATTATTTTGGAGGGATTATCGTGGCAAAAGACAACAAAGATAATTTTGATGAAACAGAAGTAAAGGCAGAGTCTTCATTTAAAACTGTAACATTTGGTGGATATGATAAGAATTCAGTTGATTATTATATTGAAGAGTTGAAGGCTGATCATGAGAAGGAAGTCAATGAGTTAAAGGCAAATGTAAACAAACTCAGCGAAGCCGTATTAAGCCTTAAGACTATGAGGGAAGTTAACCTGACAGAGTCGAATAAGACGATCGAAGGGCTTAAAACAAAGAATTCAGAATATGAAAGCGAGATCGAATCCCTGAAAGAGCAGGTAAATGCATATAAGCAGAAGGAATTCGAATCAGCAGGAAGATATGAATCCATTTCAAGAACACTCTTAGAGGCAAGAGAGAGTGCAGATGCCCTGATTGCCCAGACAAACAAAGAGTGTGAGGCTCAGCATGCAGAGATGACTGCAAAATGCGAAGCAATGGAGAAAGAGACAACAGACCGATGCAATGCGCTTGAAACAGAGACAAATGCAAAGTGTAAGCAGATGTATGATGAGACAGAAGCAACCTGCGCCGGCCTGAAGGAACAGGCTTACAGCGACAGCGAACGCACAAGAAATAAAGCGCATGAAGCTGCTGAAGCATTAAGTGCAAAGACAGATTATGAGTGCAAAACACAGAAAGAAAATGCTCAGAAGGAAGCGGAAGCAATCACAAATAAAGCAACCAGTGAAGCATATGTACTCAGAAAGAATGTAAAGAAGGAGTGCGATGCAGTCAGCAAATACATGGGAGAGCTTCTTGCAGCTTTAGATGGAGTTGTAGATGCATGCTGCGTAACAAAGGATATCGCAGATAAGGCGTTTACAGGTTTAAAGAGTGAAGCAACTTCGATGGTATCATCAGATGATGAGAAAGAAGAAACAGCTGCTGACAGTGAAGACAGCAAGACAGAGGAATAATTTTAACAGCGATATTTAAAATACATGAAACTTTTCTATGGCTGACATGGAAAAGTTTTATGTGTCTATGGGGTTACATAAGAGAAAAGAGGGATACATTTGGAGATAGGCAAAATCAGTAATTATTCAGATTTCCTGAGTCATATTGAATATCCCGCAGTTGTATTCTGTGAGGATGGAGAAGTTTTAAGTATCAATAATGCAGCAGTAAAGCTGATTGGCAACCAGATCGACTCGATCACGATGGAGCCGGATAAGTTTATGTCCAGTGATGAATTTTGGCCAATTTTAAATGAGAAGAAAACAATTATCTGGCATCGGCTTCTGTTGAAAGTAAATAAGAAAAAAAGACTGGTTGTAAGTGGATTTGTCAATCAGTTTGAATATAACGAGAAAAAAGCATACATGGTATTGTTTGAACTGCGTTCTGATGTAGCGATCGGAAGCATGAGCCTGGAACGTATCATTAACCATGCAGGTATCCTGGCACTGTATCTCTATAAGCCGGACAGCAGATGGCAGACTCGTTATGTGACAAAGAATATAACAGAATTTGGATATAAAGAAGGCGATTTTTACAGTGGTGCAGTAGGTCTTCGTGATATCATCGTTAAGAATGACTATGATATTCTGATCGGGAATCTTTATAAGGCGGAGAATACCGGACATACGGATTTTGAGATGAAAGTACGTTTTGTATCAGCAGAGAGTGCAATCACTACTATGATGCTGAATTGCCATATCGTAAAGTCGCCAGATGGAGGCGCTGACGGCATTGAACTGTTATTTGTAAAAGAGAAGAAGAATTCCTATGATGATGAAAAAGGCGAATATATATTATCCGTTATGAACAAGATAAAAAGTCTTGTGATGGTAAAATCTATCAGCAGAGGACACAGCACATTGAAGTACATTACTCCAAACGCCAGATCGTTAGGGATGAATGTTGATGCGTTGATGGCTGGTAATAAGCTGACAGAAGACTATATTCATCCGCAGGATCGCGAAAGAGTTATTCAAAACGCAAAGAATGTGTTAAAGAGTGGCGGGTCTGATTACGAGGACGAATATCGTATCGTGGACGATTATGGAAATGTCAGATGGGTTCGTTCACAGAACAGTATCACGCAGGCAGAGGATTCTTCCTATACGATTGAATTCTTTATAACAGATATAACTGAGAACAAGAAGCTGCAGAACAGTGTGGAAGAAGCAAAGAAAGAGTATGAAGACAAGCTTTCTTATATTATGAACACGACTGTGGATGAGAATGAATATACCAGCGAAAGCATTGATAAAGAGAAATGGAACAGCATTGTAAAAGCATTTGCAGGCTTAAGCGGACTGTATTCAACTGTTGTATCTCCGGAAGGAGATCAGCTGGTAGAGCCGGCAGGACCATCTCTGCATATGGGAAGCTTCTATGATCTCTTTGAGAAGCCACAGTATAAGGGCATTATCGTGAAGTTAAATGAAGTGATCCTCCAGAACAACGTTCCCGTCATTATGGAGATGGATGATGGTATAGACGGAAGTATCATCTGCGGAGCACCGGTTAAGATCGGTGAGAAACATGTCGCTACATGGATTCTGTGTGGATATGATGCAGCAGATGTCGCAAAGATGAAGAAGGTCTATAAAATACAGTGGAATATGTGTAATATTTTCTCTGAATATGCATATAACGACAAGGTCTTGGCTAAAGAAGCAGAAAGAAGTAAGTCAGTTGAGATGCTGTTGGAGGAAAAGATCCAGAGACAGAAGATCCTGACAGAAGCGCTCAGTTCTATGGACAGCGACGATAATAAGACGATTAGCAATATCATGGAGAGAACCGGTGATTATCTGGGAATCGATGTTATGGCGATCTACTCTTTGAATGAAGATCAGGAATATATGTGCAGCCATATCTGGTCGAAAGAAAAAAGTATGTCTGCGGAAGAATATGTAGAAGAATGGCAGAAGGGCAAGAAATTTTTCGCCCACAGCAAAGAACGTTCCTACGACTGCATCGTAGCAGACAAGAACCATGACTTTAAGAATTTCCAGAAGAACATGGAACAGATCGGGGTAACGAGCTTCGTTGCACTCAGTATAGAGATCAATAATATCATCAGTGGATGTATCGTTATGGCGAATAACCATACAGACAAGGTATGGACAGAGGATGATATTGAATTTTCAAAGGACATCCGAAACGTCATTCAGGGTATCCTTGCCAGAATAGAAGGTGACGGTAATATCCGGATGGTAAATAAGCTTCTGGTAGATACTTATAATCATATCAAGATCGGTATATTTATCCGTGATGAGGAAACCGGAGAAGTATTATTCTCCAACCAGCCGTTGAATGATATGCTTGGATATGATTTTACAGGAAAAGATAGCAAGACACTGATCCGTGATCTGAATGATACATTTAAGGGTGTGGCGACCGTACAGAAGCCATTTCTTACCGAACGAAAGGAAGTAAGCTGGAGAAGCTATATAAGACAGTTTGATAAGATCATGGATTTATCCGAAGTCAGCATGAAATGGCTTGACGGAAGAAAGGCATCTCTTGTAATATTAAGGGATGTACAGGATTAACAGTAACCAGAAAGGGGACCAATCATGGCAAGTTCAGATATCGGTATAGATTTAGGTACCGCCAGTATATTGGTATATGTAAAGGGCAAGGGCGTTGTATTAAAAGAACCGTCCGTAGTTGCCTATGACAGAGATACAAATAAAATAGTAGCGATCGGTGAAGAAGCCAGACTTATGCTTGGAAGAACACCGGGAAATATCGTAGCGATCCGCCCGCTTCGTCAGGGCGTTATATCGGACTATACAATAACAGAAAAGATGTTAAAGTATTTTGTCCAGAAAGCAGTAGGCAGAAGTTACTTTGGAAGACGACCACGTATCAGTGTATGTGTGCCTTCACAGGTAACAGAGGTTGAGAAGAAAGCAGTAGAGGACGCAACTTATGCGGCAGGCGCAAGAGATGTGTCTATTATAGAAGAACCGGTGGCAGCAGCGATCGGTGCAGGAATCGATATTTACAGACCATGTGGAAATATGATCGTTGATATTGGTGGTGGAACTTCGGATATAGCAGTTATCTCACTGGGCGGCCCGGTTGTAAGTGCATCCATCAAGGTTGCCGGAGATGATTTTGATGAGGCAATCGTGCGTTTTATGAGAAAGAAGCACAACCTTCTGATCGGTGAGAGAACCGCAGAGGAGATCAAGATCAAGATCGGAACCTGTTTCAGAAGACCGGAGAATATTACACTTGATATCCGTGGAAGAAATCTTGTAACCGGACTTCCGAAGACAGTCACGGTTACTTCGGATGAGACAGAAGAAGCACTTCGTGAGCCGGCAGCGCAGATCTGTGAAGCGGTTCATTCCGTTCTGGAGAGAACGCCTCCGGAGCTGGCAGCAGACATTGCGGACAGAGGTATCGTATTGACCGGTGGTGGAGCATTGCTTCATGGACTGGAAGAACTTCTGGAAGAAAAAACAGGAATTACAACCATGACTGCGGAAGATCCACTTCGTGCAGTTGCTATCGGAACAGGAAAATATATTGAATTACTCAACAGCAAAACAGAGTAACGCAGGAGACTTGTTGTGATAAAAGAAGGTTATGTTGAAAAAGTTATTTACAAAAATGACGACAATGGCTACGCCGTTTTCACTGTAGAAGGTGAAGACGGCGAAGACATTTTTGTCGGAATCCTTCACGGAGTCAGTGAAGGCATCTATATATCTGCAGAAGGGGAATATGTCAATCATCCCCAGTATGATCTCCAATTCAAATTTACATCCTATGAAATAAAAATGCCGGACGACATGGTGAGTGTAGAACGATATCTGGGTTCCGGTATCATAAAAGGTGTCGGTGAAGCACTGGCAAAACGTATTGTTAAAAAGTTTAAGATGGATTCTCTTCGCATAATTGAGGAAGAGCCGGAAAGACTGGCAGAAGTTAAAGGTATTTCAGAACGAAAAGCAAGAGAGATCGCAGTCTCTTATAATGAAAAGAAAGAGATGCAGGATGCGATCATTTTTCTGACCGGATATGGAATATCGATCAATCTGGCAGTAAAGATCTTTAATGAATATGGTCAGGAGATGTATAAGATCATCCGCTCGAATCCGTATAAGATTGCAGAGGATATAAACGGTGTCGGTTTCAAGACAGCAGATGAGATTGCGGAACGAATGGGGATCAGCAGCGATTCGGATTTTCGTATCCGTGCGGCGCTGTTATATACATTGTTAAATGCGAGTCAGCTTGGACATATGTATCTTCCGAAGCAGATGCTGGTGGCAAAGACATATTCACTTCTGGTGGATGACAATGTGCCATATAATGAAGAACTGGAAAATGAGATCGGAAGCCAGATCATAGAACTTCAGATGGCAGGTAAGGCGATCGTAAAGGAGCTTGATGGAGATGTAACTGCGGTCTATGCCGCGGCAAATTATTATATTGAGCTGAATTCAGCGAGAATATTGTCAGATATAGATCTGGATTTCACATCAGAGGATCGTCCACTGGACAAGATGCTTGCACAGATCGAGGAAGCAGAGAAGATCACACTGGAAGATAAGCAGAGACTTGCGATCAAGAATGCAGTCAATAATGGTGTGGCGGTGATCACGGGTGGCCCGGGTACCGGTAAGACAACGACGATCAATGCCATGATCAAGATGTTTGAGAAGCTGAATCTGGAACTGCTGCTTGCAGCACCGACCGGACGTGCGGCAAAGAGGATCACGGAGGCAACCGGATATACGGCACAGACGATCCACCGTCTTCTGGAACTGTCCGGCGGCGGAATCGATGAGGAAGGAAACAGCTCCACCTATACATTTGCAAGAAATTCAAACAATCCGTTAGAGGCAGATGTGATCATTATAGACGAGATGTCGATGGTAGACAGCAGTCTGTTCTATAGCCTGTTACAGGCAATCATGCCGGGAACCAGACTGGTACTGGTAGGAGATTCCAACCAGCTTCCGTCTGTCGGCCCGGGAAATGTATTAAAGGACATCATCCGTTCAGAGGTATTTTCTGTAACGGTGCTGGATAAGATATTCCGACAGGGTGAGAACAGTGACATCATCACGAATGCCCATCTGATCAATGCGGGAAAACAGCTTGCGATCAATAATAAAAGCCGGGATTTCTTCTACATACCGAGACAGGGATCACAGGAGATTATCGCAGAATTGAAACATCTGATCTTAGACAGTCTGCCGGGCTTCTTTCAGGTCGATCCTATGAATATTCAGGTGCTTACCCCGATGCGGAAATATGAGCTGGGTGTCGAGAATCTGAATAAACGGCTGCAGGAGATCCTGAATCCACCGAACAAAAGTATACCGGAGAAAGAGAAAAATGATGTTGTGTTCCGTAAGGGCGACAAGGTCATGCAGATCAAGAACAACTACAAGCTGGAATGGAAGATCATGGATGCAAAGGGACGCTTCGTAAAGGAAGAAGGCGTAGGTGTGTTCAATGGGGATGTTGGTTTTGTAAAAGAGATCGATGAGTTCGACCAGAAGATCGTTGTCGAGTATGATGATGGCAGGCTGGTAGATTACCTTTACTCCCAGCTTGACGAACTGGAACATGCTTATGCCATTACGATACACAAATCACAGGGAAGCGAGTATCCGGTCGTAGTGATCCCGCTCCTGACAGGCCCGGCAAAGCTGTTGAACCGGAATCTGCTCTATACGGCAGTTACGAGAGCCAGAAAAGGTGTTGTGATCGTAGGGAATATCGGTCTGGTCAAGACAATGATCGATAATATCGATGAACAGAAGCGGTATACAACATTTGCAGAACGGCTGGTAGAACTGGCATAAATCTATAGTGATAAAGGGGGATAAAATATGCGGGAACAGAATATGTGGAACCGGACACTCATGGATCTTGTATTTCCAAGGAGATGCCCGATCTGTGATGCAGTCATGGCATATGGTGAACGGGGCATCTGTAACAGACATAAGACGCTTCCATATGTGACTGAACCTGCCTGCATGAAATGCGGGAAGGAACTTTCGGAAGCTGAACAGGAATATTGTGAAGACTGCAGAACGCATAGAAGAAGTTTTGAAAGGGCATATCCGGTTTTTCGTTATGTAGAACCTGTTGCATCCAGTGTGCTTGCGATCAAATACCATGATAAGCGGGAATATGTGGATTTCTATGGAACTTTTCTGGCGGAACGGATCAGGAAAGCGGGGATCATGGATCGGTTACAGGTCATTCTTCCTGTTCCGGTGCATAAGAACAGAAGAAAAAAACGTGGATATAATCAGGCGGAACTGTTGGCAGATGTGGTGGGAAGACAGTTAGATATTCCGGTAGATAAGATACATCTGCTTCGTGTAGCAGAAACAGCTCCACAGAAGGAATTATCTCCGCTTGAACGTGCAAATAATATAAAGCAGGCATTAGAAGTAAAGACGCTTCCGGCAGAATGGAAAACAGTATTATTAATAGATGATATCTATACGACAGGGGCAACGGTGCAGGCCTGTACAGAAGCCTTGCAGGAGGCTGGTGTGGAACAGGTCTATGTCGGAGTGATATGTGTAGGAGAAGGTCGATGAGAGGACTTGGCTTATAGCCGGTTCTGTGGTAGAATAAAGGATATCTGCGGATATTTAACAAGATTCGCAGAATAAATATACAGAAATGGAAAAGGCAGATCAGCCGGGGTAAGAGATGAGATTTCGTCCATGTATCGATATACATAATGGAAAAGTAAAACAGATCGTTGGCAGCAGTCTTCAGGATGAAGGAAATACTGCGAAGGAGAACTTTGTATCTGAATATGATGGAGCGGCGTTTGCAAAGATGTATAAAGAGGCCGGGATACATGGTGGACATATTATTTTATTGAATCCTGTGGGAAGCAAGTATTACGAAGCGGACTGTTATCAGGCGAAACTGGCACTTGCGGAATATCCGGAAAGCTTGCAGATCGGCGGTGGCATTAATGCTGAGAATGCAGGACGGTTTCTTGATATGGGGGCATCCCATGTGATCGTTACATCTTATGTCTTTAAGAATGGCGAGATCAACTACGATAATCTGACGGCGATCAGGCAGGCAGTTGGAAAAGAACATCTGGTGTTAGACTTAAGTTGCAGAAAACGTGAGGATAGTTACTATATTGTGACCGATCGCTGGCAGAAGTTTACAAATGTGAAGATGACGGTAGACACATTGGATATGCTTTCAGATTACTGTGACGAATATCTGATTCATGCCGTAGATGTGGAAGGCAAGGCATCCGGGATAGAGACGCATATTGCGAAGCTTCTTGGAGACTGGGGCAGAATACCTGTAACTTATGCAGGTGGTATCGCATCATTTGACGATCTGGATAAGCTTCGTATGCTGGGGAAGAATCGGATCGATTTCACGATCGGAAGCGCACTCGATATCTTTGGCGGACATATGAAGTATCAGGATGTTTTGCAGTATTCAGATCAGTAATGAAGTATTGAATGAACATGGTTCAGGAGATAGAGTTATATGTACAGTTGAGAAGGCAGGTACATAGTAATATAGAAAATATGGAGGGATAATAAGACATGAGAAAAATGAAGAAGGCTGTAGCCATGTGCCTGACAGCAGTGATGATGATGTCATTGCTTGCGGGCTGTGGAGGAGCAAAAAAGGATGCCGGTGGTTCGACTTCTGAGACAGAAGTGACAACAGAAGTATCGACCGAAGAAGAGACAACCGAAACTACGACCGAAGAAGCAACAACAGAGGAGGAGCTCGGAGTGTCAGATGGTGATAAGGTTATCAATATCAACTTTGATGATAAGGATACGGATGGTTTCCATACTTATACAAATGGTGGAAATGAAGAAATGACCAATGAAGATGGGGAACTTCGTATAAATATTAAGAAGACAGGAAGCGTAGACTATGCGAACCAGATCTACTATGATGGATTTCGTCTGTATCAGGGATGCGTTTATGAATATTCTTTTGATGTCCGTTCTGATCTGGAACGTAAGATAGAATGGAGATTACAGATCAACGGCGGTGATTATCATGCATATACCAGTGATGTGATCACGATAGGACCGGAGACACAGCATATCACAGCACAGTTTACGATGGAAGAGGATTCCGACCCTGCACCAAGACTTTGTTTCAACATGGGAAAACAGGAAGGCATGACCGGAGACGAAGCAGAGCATAATATTTATTTTGACAATATCTTATTAGAGGCAGTTGATGCTTCCGGGGCACAGCAGGTAGAGGCAACACCTGATCCTATGACTATCAATGTGAATCAGGTCGGTTATATGACCGGTGACTCCAAGGTGGCTACCGTGATCGGAGAAAATGCGAAATCATTTGAAGTGATCGATGTAACATCAGGAAAATCTGTATATTCAGCAGATCTGCCGGAAGAAGCTTCATATGATCCACCATCAGAGATGTTCTGCAAGCAGGCAGATTTTTCATCGGTAAAGGATGCAGGAACCTATAAGATCAAGACAGATGATGGAGAGGAATCAGCAGAATTTAAGATAGGTGATGACATTTATGGTGATCTGTATAAGGATGTTGTGCTGATGCTTTATAATCAGCGTTGTGGTGTAGAACTTGACAGCAGCATCGCAGGTGAATTTGCACATCCTGCCTGCCATACAGGTGAAGCAGTTGTATACGGAACAGATAAGAAGATCGATGTAACAGGCGGCTGGCACGATGCCGGCGATTATGGACGTTATGTTGTATCAGGTGCAAAGACAGTACAGGATCTGTTCTTAACATATGAAGATAATGGATATAAAGCAGATGACATCGGTATTCCGGAGAGTGGAAACGGTGTGCCGGATATCCTGGATGAAGCAAGATTTGAGCTGGACTGGATGCTCAAGATGCAGGATGCAAATGGCGGCGTATATCACAAGGTAACCTGTGATGTATTCCCTGAGACGGTTATGCCGGAAGAAGAAACAGCACAGCTGATTGCATGTCCGATCTCAAATACAGCGACCGGAGATTTTGCAGCCGTTACGGCAAAAGCATCTGTTCTGTATAAAGATTACGATGCAGATTTTGCGGCAAAATGTCTGGATGCATCAAAGAAAGCATACGAATATCTGAGTAGTAACATGGATGCTTACGGATTCTCAAATCCGGAGGATATCGTAACCGGTGAATATCCGGATACGATCTTCCGTGATGAGGCGGTCTGGGCAGCAGTAGAATTATATGCAGCAACAGGAGATGCTTCTTATAAGAAGGCAGCTGATACGATCATTGAGGGTGACGATATCGTAAACTATGGACTTGGATGGGCAGATGTCGGATATTACGCCCTGTATGACTACATCAAATACGATGGTGGTTCTGCTAAAGCAAACGAACTGTTCTTCAATGAAGTAGACAAGACTGTAGATCAGATCAAAGATAATGGTTTTGGCGTGTGGGTATCCCCAACTAAGACATTTGCCTGGGGAAGTAATATGAACGTTGCAAATAAGGGAATGTTACTTCTGATGGCGAACAAGCTGAAGCCAAATACAGACTATGTAAAATATGCTGCCTGCCAGAGAGATTATCTGCTTGGAAGAAATGCAGTCAGCTACTGCTATGTAACAGGATATGGAACAAGATCCCCGCTTCATCCACACCACAGACCATCACAGGTATTAGATGTGGCAATGCCTGGTATGTTAGTAGGTGGTGCAGATAGTAATCTGGAAGACCCATATGCAAAAGCTGTTCTTCTTGGTAAAGCACCGGAGAGCAGATATGCAGATAATGCACAGTCATTTTCCTGTAATGAGGTAACGATCTATTGGAATTCTCCACTTATCTATCTGATGTCAGGACTTGGCGACACAAAATAAACACACAAAACAACACATACATAAATAGCACAGCCGATCGGGGTAACTGTTCGGCTGTAGCTGGTATAAGAGAGTTTTCATTATGGACAAAATAAAGAAGTTATTAGAAAAAGAAATTGTCAGATATGTAATAGCAGGCGGAGCAACTACAGTTGTAAATATTGTATCATTTTATCTGCTGCGTCTGTTTACCGATTTGTCAAGAAGCGTGGCGAATATTATAGCAATATTGCTGGCAATTTTATTTGCGTTTTTTGCAAATAAGTTTTTTGTATTCACAGAGAGCAGTAAAAAAGATGCAGGAACTTTGATTCGTGAATTTATCTCCTTTGTCGGAACAAGGCTTCTTGCGATGCTGGTTGAAGTTGTTGGAATGAATCTGTTATGTGATTCTTTCCGATGCAATGAATTTGTATCAAAGATCGTTGTCCAGTTTTTTGTGGTCATAATCAATTATGTATTCGGTAAGTGCTTTGTCTTTAAGAAGGAAAAGACATCGATACGGGCATTCATGAGAAGAAATTACCTGATCCTGCTTGCAGGGGGGATTCCGGCGTGTTTCCTTTTAGGAGTGTGGATTGCGGAAAAGATCGGACCATTTGGCGGAAACAGCCTTACAATGGTAGACAGTCTTCATCAGTATCTGCCGTTCTTCTCAGATTATTATGACAAATTAAAGAACGAGGGAAGTCTGTTTTATACATGGGATATCGGACTTGGAAGCAATATGCTGGCGATCATCGCATATTATATTGCCTGCCCGATCAATTTCCTTGTTGTACTATTTAAAAGAGAGCATATCTATATTGCGATGAGTTTGTTTATCGGAATCAAGATCGTGCTTTCTGGTATGTCATTTGCATATTATATGCGAGAGAAATGCAAGAACTATAAGACATATGAAGCTGCAATCCTGATCTTTTCAACGGCATATGCGATCAGTAATTATGTGATCGGATATTCATGGAATCTGATGTGGATGGACTGTATCATGATCCTTCCACTCATTATGGCAGGATTTGAGCGTATGACAGAGAATGGAGACTATAAGCTTTACGTACTGTCTCTGTTCTATGCGTTGATGTGTAACTATTATATAAGCTTTATGATCTGTATCTTCCTTGTTATGGTATTCCTGCTGATGAACCATAAGAGTGTGAAGAGATTCTTTACCGATGGATTCCGGTTTGCCGGATGCTCTCTGCTGGCAGCAGGTATGTCGGCATTCCTGCTGATCCCTGCATATCTGGGGCTGAATACGACAGCATCGGCGACCAGAGTACTCCCGAAGTGGGAATGGTACGGAAGTATATGGGAGCAGATCAAACAGCTGTTTTACCTGACGAAGCCGATCAAGAACCAGCAGTTTGATGGCGGACTGAACATTTATTGCGGAACAATCTGCTTTGTTCTGGTATTTGTCTATCTGTTTAATCGGAACATCAAGCTGTGGGACAAGATAAAGAACGTGATCATTCTGGTGGTGATCTTTGCAAGCTTTAACAATAAGCTGTTAAATTATATCTGGCATGGTTTTCATGATCAGTATGGAATCCCGAACCGGTTCTCATTCCTGTTTATCTTTCTGATACTTATCATGTGCTGTGAGGTGCTCCTGTTTCTGGATAAGAAGGATACCTTTACGGTGCTTCTGGCGGTAGCATTTGGATATGGGTTTCTGATCTTATCTTATAAGAAATGCACGATCGAGCGTCAGGCGTTGATCTGGACAGAGATATTCCTGACGGTATATGCAGTATTGATATTGACATTTACCCTGACGAAGGGAGTCTGGCGGAAGCTTGTCATATATGTACTGACCATAGCCTGTCTGGTAGAGACAGTCACAAATGGAATTAAGGGATATGACAGCAATGGATATGTCGATATCAGTCAGTATTTTGGTATGGAATCATCGATGAATCAGGCGATCGATACACTGGGCTGCAAGGACAAGGCATATCGAGTAGAGCTGATGAATACGAAGATCGTGGATGAGCCTACTTATTATAATCTTAAGAGTGTCTGCCTGTTCGGTTCGACAGTATCTGCTGATCTGGTCGATATGATGCATGACCTTGGATATTACACAGGGGCAAATGAATTCCTGTTCGATGGCGGTAACACCTTATCCAATTCCTTACTGGGTGTGCGTTATCTGTTACAGAGAGAGGGCGAATATAATTATTTTGATGTCAACTATGTAACAGATGTAGATGGAGTGAACATATATGAAAATCCATATGCGTTAAGTCTTGGATACATGGTAAATAATGATCTGTTAGATTATGACGGTACGATCGGTAACATGTTCGATACCTTAAATCAGTTCGTGAAGCTGTCAACCGGTGTGCCGGGTGTATTCTCACAGTTATATCCGGAAGTAACGATGTACAGTGATAACTGTGAGCTGTCGCATGATAGCGATACCAGTGAGTATTACTCCTATACAAGAACAGACAGCAGCAAGTGCGATTTCCAGCTGAGTTTTGATGTGACGGACGAGTCCTCAGATATCTATATTCTGGCAAACAGCTCCGGTATCAATAAGGTAAGAATCTATGTAGACGGAGAGGAACAGAATTATGAGAGACTTCAGAACCAGACTTACCATGTCGGCCATCTGGTTCAGGGACAGACTGTAACGGTTGAGTATTGTTTCCAGAGTTCACAGGCGAACAGCGGAAGTGCCAGACTGGTCGTATCTTCATTTAACTGGGATTCTTTCTTACAGGCATATGATATATTAAGTGCTCAGCAGATGTTAGTTGGCAAGATGGAAGATGGTTATGTAAAGGGATATATGACGATCGATTATCCGGGACTGCTGTTCACATCCATCCCATATGATAAGGGCTGGACAGCTTATGTAGATGGCAAGAAGTACGAGATCGATACAGTAGGAAATGCTTTTATAGCCCTGAAGCTTGCGGCTGGTGAGCATGTGATCGAGTTCAAGTATTTCCCGCCGGGATTGAAGCTGGGACTGCTTCTTACATTTGCATGCTGGATCTTATTCGGATTCTTATGCGGAAGAACGCAGCTTCAGAATCGACTGGAAGGTGCGGCATCCGGCAGGAAGAAACGAAGAAGCCGGGCAGATGAAGCTTCCGTTACGAAGCCATCAGGTAAAATAGAAGTATCAAAGGATAATGAGAGACATCCGGAGCCTGCACAGAATGAGGATGAACCTCCGACGGATGATTATTACATGCATGTAGATGAGATCCTTAAGGATGTATTTGACAATGACATGAAATAGAGGTCAGGAATCTGAGCATCTGTAAGGTGACCATATGAAAGCTGTAGATCGGATGTATAACATAGATAAAAAACGAGTGGTGTACATCTGGTAAATTTGTTTATATCTGACATATAACAAAAAGAAACAGAATAATATTGTTAGTTATATATAGTAAAAAATATCAAAAAAGGCCTATAGATTTTATGAAAAATCTATAGGTTTTTTTATCATCTCGTTGACCTTAACATTCATTTATAATATAATAACATGTGGAGTCATAGTATTAGATTCAAAAAAGTAGAAATAGAGGTGCATCAATGGAGAAAATTAAGGAGTTGGGTTGGAAACCGGTCGCAGCAGCCGGTGCGGTACTTGGTCTTCTGGCAGGTATCTTAGGTGTTGCAAATGTAGGAGTGGGAGCTCTGATCGTTGGAATACTTGCTGCGGTTGTAACATTCGGAGGCTTGTTTATCGTCTGTGGTGACAGTGCCGGAGGCAGCGGTGGAAAGGGAGATAAATATAAGAAATTGTTTATGAACCTGCCAATCGGATTTGCACAGGCAAAGATCATAGAAGATCCTGTAAACGGAACCAGTTATCAGATCGTAGATGCGAACGAGATTTTTGGTGAGTACTTCAAGCTGGATGTCAGTGATTACACCGGCAAGAACCTGAAGGAGAGCAAGATCGAAGTTCTTCAGGATATTAATGCCTGGTTCACGGCATATAATAACTCCGGGACAAAAGAAGGAGATCTGATGGATGTCGAGATCACGATGGAATCCCTTCAGAAAGTATTTAACACCGTAATGTATAAGTCAGAAGCAGATTACATTAACATGGTCGTTATCGATATTACAGATCAGAAAGATACAGAGAATAAATTGTCCAAGGCGATTGTTGATGCAAATGCAGCCTATAAGACACAGGCTGAGTTCCTTGCAAATATGAGCCATGAGATCCGTACACCTATCAATGGTATCCTGGGTATGCTCCAGCTTACACTGATGGCAGATGATCTTCAGGCAGATTACAGAGATAACCTTGTAACCGCAAAGAACTGTGCGGATACACTGCTCCGACTGATCAATGATATCCTTGATATCAGTAAACTGGAAGCAGGAAAATACAAGATCAAAGAAGAAACATTTGATATCAGGCAGGCGATCGAGGAGACGGTTGCTGCACAGGTACCACTTGCAAATAATAAGGGGTTACAGCTCGACTGTTCATTTGGAAACAATATTCCAAAGCTGGTAAAGGGCGATGGACAGAGAATTCAGCAGGTATTAAACTGCCTGTTATCAAACGCGATCAAGTTCACATCAGAGGGAAGTGTACGTGTTAAGATCGCATCCATGGATATGGAAGGGGAAAACAAAGTTAAGATTCGTATGGCAGTTGCAGATACCGGTATTGGTATTTCAGAAGCAAACATGAGCAAGCTGTTCATCCGTTTCAGTCAGGTTGATTCTTCTGATACAAGAAGATACGGCGGATCAGGACTTGGACTTGTAATCACAAAGCAGATCGTTGAACTGATGGGTGGTAACATTCAGGTTCAGAGTAAAGAAGACATTGGTTCTACTTTCATCGTAGAAGTGCCTATGAAGGTTGTAAAGGCATCTGATGATGCATCAGCAGAGGTTGAAAAGGAAGAAGAACCGGCAGTATTCTCGATCAATGCACACAGCAAAGCAAGAATCCTTGTAGCAGAGGATGAACCGGTTAACCAGCAGGTGATCGGTAAGTTACTTGGTATGGCAGGCTTCTCATATGATATTGCAGAGAATGGTCAGAAAGCAGTTGAACTCTTCAAGCAGAAGATCTACGATGCCGCTTTATTCGATGTACAGATGCCTGTTATGGATGGTATCGCAGCCACACAGGAGATTCGTGAGATCGAGCAGAAGGAAAAGAGAAAGAGACTTCCGATTATCGCAGTAACAGCGAGAGCAATGTTCGGCGATAAGGAACGAATCCTTGAGAATAAACTGGATGATTACATAGCTAAGCCATACAATCTGAATGATGTTGTTGAGACATTAAATAAATATATTGATGATTAATGTAAGGAGGTCATTTGAAAATGGCAGGTAATTTTTTTCAGAATGCATTTGAAAAGACAAAGTTATTAGCCAATCAGGCAGTTGACAGTACAAAATGTGCTGCACAGAAGACAAAGATAAAAAGTAAGATCTCATCTGAGAATTCAAATCTTGACAGAATCTATACAGAGATCGGAAGATATTATTACAATCTGAATAAGGAAGAAGCACCGGAGGAGATCAAGCATCTGTTCGACAGTGCTGCAAAGGGCTTAGAGAACATCGCAGCTCTGGAGAAAGAATACAGAGAAGTAGAGGAACAGGAACACCGTATCATGAACAGTGGCAGTCAGCATCAGCAGACACCACCACAGGGTATGTATAATCAGCAGATGAACGGAATGCCACCACAGGGCATGTACAATCCACAGATGAACGGAATGCCACCGCAGGGCATGTACAATCCACAGATGAACGGAATGCCACCACAGGGCATGTATAATCAGCAGATGAA
>DJPV01000062.1:41660-49074 GCA_002437435.1 Lachnospiraceae bacterium UBA6403
CACCACAGATGAACGGAATGCCACCACAGGGTATGACGCCACAGATGAATGGAATGCCACCACAGCAGAATGTCGCACCTGCACCACAGGCAGAGCCTGTACAGGAATCCGCACCGGCAGCTGCACCTACATCCCAGCCGGAAGCAGTTCCACAGAACGAAGAAAACGCTTAAATAAGAAAACAGACACAAAAATACAGCCCCCATATAGCTAAGTTAGTTATATGGGGGCTGTGTTTTTTGTGTTAAAAATTGTTTTAACTATGAAAGCGTTCCGGTTGGGGAACAGGTCAGTTTAACGGTCTTTGTGATTGTATTTATAATTTTACCGTCGGAGTATCTATTTGCTGTTGCTGTAGCTGTTCCATAATTAGAACAGCGGGTGCTGTATTTATTTGATATCTTCCAACTAGAATTCTTAATAGTAGTGGATACAGACGAAGATATGCATGTTGCGGTTGTGTTATTGTATGAGAATCGGGCAGTTACTGTTACAGACCAGAGAACTGTACCATTAGCATTCTTACAATAAGTTGTTTTGTAGCCGGTTTTTGTTTTTGCTGTATTTGATGCCATAGGAGAAACAGAAGCGGTCTCTTCTATAACTGTCTCATAATATAAGGTATCATTTGCCAATGTTTCGTTCGTTGCAGCCTGAGTAGCCACTGTCGGTGCAAAAATTAGATGCAGACAAAGAATAATACCTGTGATAATACTTATTTTTTTCATTTGTATGTTACCTCTGTGTTCGTTAATTTGTTGTTTCTGTTGTCGTTGAGTCTTCCGTTGGTAATACTGCATCTCCGGGAGGATTTCCATCTTCCCATTCACGATCCGGAAGTTCCCCAATTACTGTTTCGGTATAAGCAAGCTGAGATTCATTCGCCATGCGGTATATATTATATTCATAACAAAGTCCTGCAAAGAGGAGAGTTAAGATCGCGATTATTAAGAGAACTAATATAGATCTGATATATGCAGAGGTTGAAAGATCTTTTTGCAGAGTCTCTCCATCCTTTGATGTAAGATAATTGATTACATGATCCTTTGGCTCTCCAAATTCCTGTTTTAACGTAGTTAAAGTAATAACAGCACCTGTCTCAGCATATTCCTCTATCGTAGAATGGATATCCGACAGAAAACGGCGTTCCATCTTACGATATACAGGAAGTGTTCGTTTTATATCATGTAAATAACGTTTAACTGCGCGTTGTTCCTGCTTATTCATGGATTTCCTCATCTCCTGTATAGCTTAAAATATTATTGATCGCCTCGTGTGTTTCCCGGTAATCTTTTAACAGAAGCTCTAAGCGCTTTTTACCCGAAGCTTCCAGATGATAGTATACACGCATTAGACGTTTCCCGGCAGGCATCTTATAATCAGAGATCAAGCCTGCATCAATTAATTTGTATAGTGCCGGATACAATGATCCGACAGGTATATCCATGACACCATTTGTCTGTTCTTTTAAAATCTGAGTTAATTCATATCCATAATAGTCTCTCAGACTTAACAGATACAGAACCATAAGTTCAACAGATCCCCTCCTGAAATTACTTTTGTTGTTGTCCATAGCAACACCTCGCTCATATTTGAATCTATTAATTCTTAAGATTATGTGTTCCGGATATAGACTTATAGATTCCTAATATATTATAACATAGGATTTTTATAAGTAAAGTATTATATGATATAAAAGTTAAACTTATATATCGAAATACTATATTTTGAAAAACTAAATATAATTGACAAAGAAATAATACAGAGTTAATATAGTGCATGTAATGATACAGGGATTTATGAGCATGCAATTATATCTAACAAAAGAAAAAGTCATTATGTAAGAATTTAATGTAAAGGAGTGGAAAATATGATAAAAAAATTTTTATCAAAGGCGATTCTTACAACCGCAATTATAGGTTGTATTGGTGGTGCAGGTGTTATGAATGTATCTGCTGGTACTGTTTCATTGGATGTAACATCTTCTAATGTATCAGGAATGGTTCCAAAGGATCCTTTTTCTAAGATGACAACAAAAAGTGACGCAGAGCAGTCTTTTTATATTACGTTAAACACACTTAGTAATGGTCCCTCGCTTTATTTTACTTCATATAATGCGAATCATAAAAAGGTTTCGGGTGCATTAAAGTATGAAAAAATAAGTTTGGGAAATACAAGAAGTAAAGACTATAGTGCAAAAGTGTATAAGAATAAATCATATTATGTATACGCATTAGCGCCGTCCGGATATGGTAATGTGAGGGGGATTGGAAGATACTGTCCATAAAATAAATAGTAAATATAAAAAGATTATATATTTATACAGACCTGTGTAAAAAAACACAGGTCTGTATAGTATGGAAATAAGGAGAATGACTATGAAAAATATTCTTTTGATTATTGTGACTATTCTTGTAGGATGGAGTATGTGTAGCTGTGGGGTGACATCAGAAAAGGGAAAAACAGAAGCTGTGCAGAATGGAAAAAATGACAATATATTTCCCACAGAATATAAATATGAATCAAAGGAGTTAACAATTGATATAGAACATATACATCCCAATAGTGCAAAATTTAATAATGGAATAAGTCATATGGCTGATCTCGATTATGAGAAGATAGGACGTATGATTATGCCGGATGATGGAACTAATACAATAAATACAGAAGAGGAATGTATACTTAGTAATAAAATGACAGATGATGCGTATGATCAAATTTATTCATGGGGGATAGATGCATGTTCGTATGATACAGTAAAGAGTAGTATGTTAAACGCGTGTGTTCGAGATGATAAAAAATATGATGATTTTAATTTAGATAAATATACCGTGGAAAAAGTATTTTCCTTTGGGAATGTAGAGCAGGCAAGACAAGATATTGTTAACAGTTTTGCAAATTGTGGAATTGATCTCAGTACAGATTTTTCTTATGAAGTATATTATCTGGATCATGCAACGCTTCAGTCAGAAGAAGAACATATAGATATAGATGGGAATATTCAGGCAGATCAATATAAAAAGGATTGGTCAGATCAGGATGATACGTATTTATTTTATTTTCATAAGATCTATTGTGGACTTCGGGATTTCCAGAAAAATGTATATGCTGATGAGACTGCTGGGGATCGGAATGCACAGTTAACTGTTATGTATAATAAGGATGGGATTATTTCGTTCAATCTTCAAAATTTGTATTCATATGAAAATAGCGGAGAGCCAGTGGCGTTAATGAAATTTGACGATATTATGAATGTGGTAAAAAATTATTATGAAAATATTGTTGATGGAGTCGAAAAAAAAGTTATTTCTGCAGAATTAATAGTAGACTCTGAAAAAAGTAGCAAAGATGCAAAAAAATTAATTCCTGTTTGGGCATTTGGCATTGAAGAAACTCCGGAAGGTGAATCGACCTCTCGTTATGAACTTAGAGTGAATGCTGAGACTGGAGCAATTATTATACAATAAGGATGAGAAAATGGAAGCATTTTGTGGTTATTTAAAAGTAGATTTGCGACGTGCATTTATTACATGGAAAAATCCGATTACAATTATTCTGATTTATGTAGCGCTGCTTTATAATAAAAATATGGAGACAGATATTATTGGATGGGTTTCATCTGTAAATCAAGTAGTATTAATTGTGATTGCTTTGGCATTAGCATCTGTACCATACGCATCCAGTTATGTAGAGGATGTATCACATAAGTATAAGCGGCAGATGATTCTCAGGGGAGATGGTAATGCATATATTTATTCCAGAGTTATAATAGTTTTTTTGTCAGCATTTGTTGTTTTCTTTGTAGCATTTATTATAACAGGAATTACCTTTTATTTCTATCTTGGAATTCCGGATTACAAAGCAGACAGCATAGAACATATTAAAATAGCAAAATCAGCATATTATTTGCTAATACTGAAAGGAAAATATTTGTTATATTTTCTGGCATGTACGATCCATCTGTCTTGTCTGGCAGGAATTATGGCACTTATGGGATTGCTGATCTCTCAGTTGATTCATAATCAGATGGCTGTATATGGTTTTCCAATCGTTTTTATATATTTGCAGGATGTCTTTGTACAGAGAATATTTGGATGGGAGAAAGGCAGCACGATCTCATTAAACTGGATGGGAGTGACACTTCTTGATATATCCAATCCGGGGCAGTCTGCTTTTGTCTACTATACGGAGATTCTTAGTTATTTTATTGTATTGCTTTATGGAATTCGTTATTTGAATCAGAGGGATTGGAATGAGTGAGATTAGATTTGTTCTGCGCGGAGCATGGCAGGATTGTATATTAAAATTAAGATCATTTCGATATATCAGCGCATTTATAATGGTACTGGGATTGGCGGCAGCCGTTACTTCCGGTATCGATCGGCTGGTTGACCGGGTTGGTGAGGGCGTTACGATCTGGATGGTTCCGCATATTTACAGTAATGTATTTTTTGCGACCTTTTATGGTCTGGTTATCTGTTATCTGTTTTCGGATGTTCCCTTTTTCAATCAGAAAGAATTGTTCTCTATTGTCAGACAGGGAAGACCATGCTGGTATCTGAGAAAGATAGTGTCCATGATATTATCGACATTTATATTTACCGTGATTTCTTTTGCAATATGTATACTGGTATTTGTACCGCATATATCATTTCAGAAGGACTGGGGTAAGATGATATATACGATGGCATATAGTGGAAATCTGTACGCTTATAATATTATGGCACAGCCGTCGCCGGTGATAATCAGCAAATACACTCCGCTTGAAGCTATGCTGTTGTGTTTCCTTATGGTATGGCTGATATCAATTATGATAGGGCTTCTGATGTTTACGATCAGTATTCTGGTAAATCGTGTAGCTGCACTTAGTGTAATGGCAGGAATCGCATTAGTTAGTCTTTCGGATGGTGTGTTCTTTACTGTGAAATGGCTTCCGTATATTACGGTATTTTCCTGGTATCGATTGTCAACTTATGGTGAGCAGTTGTTCCTTGACTGGAATTATCCTGAACTATCAGAATATCTATGGATCATCGCATGTATTCTTGTGATTTCATTTATTGTATCGATGATAAGGATCTGTTACATCGAGTTTGACTGGGTAAGGGAAGATTGAGAGGTAAGGATATTATGATAGAGATAAAAGATGTTACGAAGAAATTCAAAGATCAGACAGTATTAGATGGAGTAACGCTGACTTGTCCGACAGGTGAGATTACAGGAATTATCGGACATAATGGATCAGGAAAATCTGTATTATTCAAATGTATCTGCGGTCTTCTGTATGCCGACTCCGGGGAAATCCGGGTAGATGGTCAGGAGATGAAGCGTGGAGGAAAAATGATTCAGGATGCAGGCGTTATCATTGAGAATCCTTCATTTCTGGAAAATGAAACAGGTTTTAAGAATCTGGATTATCTGTACTGTATCGCGCATAAAAGAGATAAGGAACAGGTACGGCAGGTTCTGAAAAAGGTTGGGCTGGATCCGGAACTGAAAAAGAAAGTGAAGAATTATTCACTTGGTATGAAACAGCGTTTGGCGATTGCGCAGGCGATCATGGAAGACCCGCATATCCTCATTCTGGATGAACCCATGAATGGGCTGGACAGTCATGGAGTAGATGATATGCGTGCTGTCTTTATGCAGGAAAAGCAGAAGAATAAGACGATCCTGATTGCCAGTCATAATAAGGATGATATAGATCTTTTGTGCGACCATGTATACCAGATGGAGAACGGCAAACTGCAAAAGATTCGGTAGAGTGAAGTACAATGCGTCTGTGATTCAAAATAGCACAAGTGCTGAAAATTACATACATGTATCAGAAAAAGATCTGTTTCGGCAGGTCTTTTTTTGATGCCCGAAAATGGGTAAAGGTGAATTATCAAGGTAATGTAATGGTTTTTATCGGGAACAGATTACCGATGGAAAAGTGTGCTGATTTGTGTCATGTGTGGGAATCTGTGTCAAGTTCAGAATGGTGAAATATAGTTTATTTTCTGCGTATTTACTTCGCTTTTTCAGAATGCTAACGTATGGATACGCTCTTGACGGACACGAAGATGAGTGGCTGTTCACAGGAGAAGTATATAGGTCAGATGAAAGGAGGGAGAGATATCGGCAGAGATTGAGAACACAGGTATGATTCTGGTTGCGGGTATCGCAGCAATATATGACATCAGAACATGGAAGATTCCGAATTGGTTGATCCTGTTAGGTCTTGAGACAGGTATTTTTATCACCATTTGGCAGAATGGAGTTCGTACCGGAAGTATTCGTGTACTTGCAGGGATATGGATTCCGATCGGTATTCTGTATGTGATGTTTCTGGCAGGGTGGCTTGGTGCAGGAGATATCAAATTATTCTCAGCTGTCGGATCGTTCTGTGGATTTATGATCTGGAAGATCTTGCTGTATGCATTTATTGCAGGTGGAATTTTGTCATTGTTTTATGTGATAAATCTGCTCATCCGCAGAAAGAAGCGGCATGGTTTGGATGGCAGGTCAGAGAGACACAGGATTCATTTTTCTCTGGCTATCTG
This sequence comes from Lachnospiraceae bacterium UBA6403, assembly GCA_002437435.1. GTDB lineage: Bacteria > Bacillota > Clostridia > Lachnospirales > Lachnospiraceae > Coprococcus. Next base: position 48,206 of record DJPV01000062.1, read on the forward strand.
GCTGGCGTGTCTGGTGTATGTAGTATGTGGATAAAGGAGGTCGCTGTATGAGACAGAGAAAGCTTGGCATCTGTGATCCTGATATCAGATATGCAGTTAGTCTGATGAATTATATTAATACTGATACCGGGAATTCTTTTCTGGCATTTGCATTTTCAACGAGAGAGAGTCTGTCGGAATATCTTACAGGCAATCATCTGGATCTGGTACTGGTTGCAGAAGACTGGATGGCTGATGCGGCGTTCTGGGATACATACACAGAGCTGTGTGTGATAGGACTGTCGGAGCATAGTGCTGAGAATGTTATCTGTAAGTATGAGGACGCAGACAAGATTGTTCAGGACATACTGCGTTTTTTCCGGGCAGGATGCGAGAGCCTGTCCAGTGAATTGTTTTGTTCATATGCTGTTATCTCACCGCTTGGGCGTTGTGGGAAGACAAGATTATCGAAGTGCATTTGTTATCTGGACGAGGTGAGAGGCGGTCTGTACATCGGATTTGAGGCGTACGGGATTTCGGCAGTTATCGGAGAAGATCAGGAGCGGTATACAATGTCGGAGCTTGCTTATCTGATCAAGACGAGGTCGGATCAGGTACTTGATTATGTGGAACGAAGTGTCATTGTGGATGGGAAGATGGGTGTTATCGATTCTCCCCGATCCTATCTGGATATTCGGAATCTGGATTCGGCAGATATGTGCTGGTTCTTAGATCGGCTCTATGCATGGGGCAGATATACCACGATCGTATGTGATATCGATGGAGGCGTGCTTGGCGACAGTTCGGTTCTGGAAGCATTTGACTATGTGATTGTGCCGGTGCTTGATGAAGCATATGCGAAGGAGAAAGTGGAAGTATTCAGAAATTGC
>DJPV01000076.1:0-643 GCA_002437435.1 Lachnospiraceae bacterium UBA6403
AGAAATGTAGGCTCTGTCTCTGTTCCATCGAAGTTTGGAATAAACTGATCCTTAAAGAAGGACAGATCCTTCATGCAGACATCCTCGGTATATTTGGATATTCTTGCCTCGGTATATCGCATTGCTGCTGCACCGGAGCCATCTACCGAACCAAAGTTACCATGCGGATCTACAAGCGGGATCGGAAGCTTCCAGTTCTGTGCCATATTGACAAGACCTTCATAGATCGAACTGTCTCCATGCGGGTGATATTTACCCATCGTATCACCGACGATTCTCGCACATTTACGATGTGGCTTATCCGAACCTGCCAGACCGTTTAATGAATACAGTATACGACGCTGTACCGGCTTTAAACCGTCCCTGACATCAGGGAGCGCACGCTCTGTTATAACGCTCATGGAATAATCTACATAGGATTGTCCCATTTCACTTTCATAATCAACATTTAAGATTTTTTCAGACATAGATTTCCTCTTTCCTCTTAGATATCAAGCACTGCATCTGTACTGTGTGTCTCAATATATTCTCGTCTCGGTGCTACTTCTGTTCCCATCAACGTCTGTGTCAGCTTATTTGCTTCCACGATACTGTTGATCGATACCTGCTTTAACACACGGCTCTCCGGGTTCATCGTTGTCTC
>DJPV01000076.1:736-22746 GCA_002437435.1 Lachnospiraceae bacterium UBA6403
TCTTCCGATAACGATTCAGTTCTTCATCTGAATACAGATACTGCATATGCTTGCCCTCGCCCACTCTGTAAAGCGGCGGGATCGCGATATAGATATGACCCTCATTGATCAGATCAGGGTAAAACCGATAGAAAAATGTCAGAAGCAATGTCGCGATATGCGCACCATCGACATCGGCATCGGTCATAATAATGATCTTATCATAGTTTAATTTATTAATATCAAAATCGTTGCCATAGCCCTGCATAAAGCCGCATCCAAATGCATTAATAAGTGCTTTGATCTCGGCATTTTCAAGAACCTTAGCTACTGTTTTCTTCTCTACATTTAAGATCTTACCACGAAGCGGCAGGATTGCCTGATATTTACGGTTTCTTGCTGTTTTAGCAGAACCGCCGGCCGAATCACCCTCGACTATAAAAATCTCGCATTTGGAGGAATCATTGGATTCCTGCTTGGCAAGTTTGCCATTTCCTTCAAAGGAGAATTTGTTCAGATTGATCTTCGATTTTTCCAGTGCTTTCTTCTTCGACAGGCTGACCGCACGGTCACAGATATCCTTTAAGACATCATAGTTACGGTCAAAATAAACGGTAAGCTGTTCTTTTACGATATCATCAACAGCCTTTGCAACATCTGTATTCGACAGCTTCGTCTTCGTCTGACCTTCAAACTGTGGATCCGGATGCTTTACAGATATGATCGCCTGCATACCGGAACGGATGTCTGCACCACTTAAGTTCGCATCCTTTTCCTTTAATAAACCAAGTTCATTTCTCGCATATGAATTGATCAGCTTGGCAAATCCTGACTTGAATCCTGTTACATGAGTTCCGCCTTCCGGATTTGTGATGTTATTTGTAAAACCAATGATATTTTCTTCCCCGTCCTCCGTCATGACGAATACGATATCAGCAGTTATATTATCTTTCTCTCCACTGATTGCAATGATCGGCGAAGTATATGTCAGTCCTTCCGATATATCCTCTACAAATGCAGCCAGACCTCCCGGCTGATGGAACACGATCGGTTCCTTACCGTCTCTCTTATTGTGAAATGTGATCGTAAGCTCCGGATTCAGATATGCAGTTTCTTTGATTCGCTGCATGATCGCATCAGCTTTGAACTTGACCGTTTCAAAGATCGTGTCATCCGGATATAAAGTTACCTTTGTTCCGGTTCGTTTTTCTTTCAATCGGGTACGCGGCAGATTCCCTTCCGGGGTCAGCTCCGTTACCGGAACGCCGTACTCATAGCTGTCTGTATAGAGGTATCCGTCTCTTGCGACCTCGACCAACAGCTTCTTTGATAATGCATTTACAACAGCAGAACCAACGCCATGAAGACCACCACTGATTTTATAAGTGGAACTGTTAAACTTACCACCGGCATGCAGTACGGTATATACAACACGTTCCGCAGGGATTCCCTCTGTCTCATGTATATCAACAGGAACGCCTCGTCCATCATCTGCGACGGTTGCCGAACCGTCTTCGTTGATACTGACATATATATTCTTACAGTAACCCGCAAGGTGCTCGTCCACGGAGTTATCGATCAACTCCTGAATCAGATGATTCAGACCACTTCTGCCGGTATTACCGATATACATACCCGGTCTGAGTCTTACAGGTTCCAGTCCTTTCAGCACCTCTATATTTTTTGCACTATACGACATAACATTTCCTCTCTATCCACATAATCATTGACTAGTATATTCGGTATTCCATCTTTTTGCAAAGAAATTATTCTGTTTCTTTCTCTTCGATACCAGTTTTTTCTTCGATATCGTCTGTCTCCCCGATGATATCCAGATCAAAATAGAATACAACTCCATCTTCTACATTATATACGCCATAACACTTCTTATGTGCCTGCATGGTTGCCGCAACAATGGACAGACCGATGCCGCTTCCACCATATTCTCTGGTTCTCGCTTTATCTACCTTGTAGAACTTGATAAACAGCTTCTCCAGTTCACCCTCCGGCACGTTTGGTCCCTGGTCATATACATAGACACGGAGATTTCCCAGGATCGAACCTTCTTCATAAGAAGCTCCCGGTTTCTCATACATATATTTCTCTGTCCAGACACGGACTTCTTTCTCTTTATAACAATAATGGATCGCATTTGTCAGATAATTACGGAAGACTTCTTCGATCATGAATTCATCCGCATAGACATTGATCGGCTCTACATCATCATAGACGATCGTAACCTGATTCTGTTCTGCAAGGATCGCAGACGAATCAATGGAATTATGGATCAGATCAACGATGTTGAACACTTCCTTATTCACACAGTTCTGGCCAAATTCTATCTCATTCAGATCAAGCAGCTGCTTTACAAGCTTATTCATCTTGTTTGCTTCATCGACAATGACATCACAGTAGAAATTCTTGCTTTCTTCATCATCATTGATATTATCCCGCAGCCCCTCTGCATAGCCCTGTACCAGCGCGATCGGTGTCTTTAATTCATGTGATACATGTGACAGGAATTCCTTACGCATTTCATCGATCTTAATCTTCTCATTGATCTCCACCTGAAGCTTCCGGTTTGTCTCTTTAAGCTCTGTCAGCGTCTCATTCAGCTTATATGACAGATCATTCATATAACAGGACAATTCACCGATCTCATCATTTGACGGATGCTCGATTCTTGCATCAAAATCAAGAGTCGCCATACGCTTGGCAACTTTAGTCAGACGCTTGATCGGTCTGGCAAATATCTCACTGACAAAATACATCAGAATACAACTGATGACCGCCGTTGCGATCAGGATCGTCATAAAATATTTGATCGTTGTCTGAATCGTGGAATCGACTCTGGCAACCGTTGTACGCACGATAATTACAAATCCGTTATCCAGGAATCCCAGCAGATCAAAATAACTCTGTGCAGTATCCTTATCCTTTGTGATCTGGATCTTATAGTCTTTATGCTTCTCGACCTCTTCCCGTTCGATCTGGGAATTATCTGCATCTATACTGTCCGAGAACATCAAAAACTCCCCAATACTTTTCAGATTATTAAATACCGCCGTATCCTCATTCACCGTTGTATAAATCTTCATATGGATATCATCCACAATATAGATCATGGCATCTGATTTGTTCTCAAGCAGGCTCTCCATACTGTCGAGATCATAGCTGCCATCCTTGTTTTTATTCGATGAATCCTTAAAAAATGCATCACATTCCTGATAGGTCTGGATCAGATTATTTTTCAGTTCATTATAATAATATCTTTTTATGAAGATAACGGACAAAATGCCTGACAGCAGGATCATTACAGCAATGATCGCCATCAGACAAAGTGTTATCTTACTCCTTATCGACCTTTTTCTCATCATCCACCTCGAACTTATATCCCATGCCCCAGATCGTCTTGATATAGTCACCTTTATCTTTTAATTTGCTTCTGAGCTTCTTTACATGGGTATCGATCGTTCTGGCATCTCCAAAATAATCATAATTCCATACATTATTCAGGATCTTTTCTCTGGATAATGCAACTCCTTTATTCACCATAAAATAATTCAGCAATTCAAATTCTTTATAACTGAGCTCGATCGGTTCTCCATCGATCGTTACGATATGGGCAGCCAGATCCATTGTGATACCGCCTGCCGAGATCACACTGTCAGCCGGTATATCACTGGTTCTTCTCAAGATTGCTTCCACTCTGGCAACCAGAATCTTCGGACTGAACGGTTTCGTGATATATTCATCAATACCAAGTTCAAATCCCAGAAGCTCATCTCTTTCATCTGACTTTGCAGTCAGCATGATGATCGGAACCTGTGAAAACTTACGGATCTCCTTACAGGTCTCCCAGCCATCCATCTTCGGCATCATAACATCCAGAATAATAAGTGAAATATCTTTATTATTCATAAAAATATCAACTGCTTCTTCACCATCTCCAGCTTCCAGAACAATATATCCTTTTTTACTCAGGAAATCCTTGACCAGCTTCCGCATTCTGCTCTCATCATCAACTACCAATATTTTTATACTATCCATATGTGACCTCCTGTTATTTCCATTTCTTGCTGTATTCTAACAAACATCTATGTCATAAATGTGAATTTTCAACCGGGAATTTTACCTTTTTCTCTTTTTCTTCTCCACAACCGGATGATTTGCCTCGTATTTTGCATACAGATCCGGTCGTCGTTCTTTCGTCCGGCTGATCGACTGTTCCAGTCTCCATGCCTCTATATTCTTATGATGACCGGAAAGCAGCACATCGGGAACCTTCTTTCCCATGAATTCTACCGGTCTCGTATACTGTGGATATTCTAACAGATCATCATGAAAGGATTCGATCTCCGCACTGTCATCGTTGTTCAATACACCCGGAACCAGTCTGGATACCGTATCGATGATTGCCATTGCCGGAAGCTCTCCACCGGTTAAGACAAAATCACCGATCGATACATAATCTGTTACGATCAGTTCCAGTACACGTTCATCGATTCCCTCATAATGTCCGCATAAAAGCACCAGATCATCTTCTACGGCAAATTCCTCTGCCACCTTCTGCGTAAATGTCCGTCCCTGCGGTGTCATATATACAACCTTTAATTTTTTTCCTGTCTTTTCACACAAATACTGATAAGCATTATAAACCGGTTCTGCCTGCATCACCATTCCGGCCCCGCCGCCATACGGATAATCGTCCACATGCTTATGCCTATCTTTTGTAAAATCCCTGATATTCACCGCTTCAATATGGATCAGTCCCGCTTCCATCGCACGTCCGGTAATACTGGTTCTTAGCCCGTCCATGATCATATCGGGAAATAATGTAAGAACATAAAAATTCATCATTTTCTCCATCCGTTCTAATCTTCTGCCATTTTCAGAAGATGTACTTTTACCATTTTATTTGCTGTATCGATATCTGTCACCCATTCCTTTACAACCGGAACATAGATATCATCCTGTCCCTTTTTCTTTATGACAAAGATATGATTTGCCGGTGTCTCAAGCACATCATCGATAACACCGATCTCTGCATCATTCTGATCATACACTTTTGATCCGATCACATCACAGATAAAGAACTCACCATCTTCTAATGCTACAGCATCTTCTCTGTTTACAAGAATATCATACTGCCGTAAGGCTTCTACATCATTTATACTATCATACCCTGCAAGTTTTAAAACTACCATGTTTTTTAAGAATTTGCAGGATGTACACTCGGTTTCAATCTCTTTGCTTCCTGATACCAGAAAACACTTTTTCAGGCTTTTGAATCGATTCAGATCATCCGTTGTCGGATATACTTTTACCTCTCCCTTGATACCATGCGGTGCTGTAATCACACCCACTCTCAGTCTGTCTTCCAAAATTATATCTTTCCTCCACTATAAAAATGGGGGAGTTATGATAACTCCCCCAAAAAGATCTTTGTACTACTTAATATCTACAATTACCTTTTTGTCACCCTTTGAAGCAGCTGCTTTTACAACTGTACGGATGGATTTGGCAATTCTGCCCTGTTTTCCAATAACCTTGCCCATATCCTCTGGTGCAACAGTCAGTTCAACTTTAATTATATCGTCTTTCTCTGTCTCAGTAACAGATATTTGCTCTGGATGATCTACTAGGGATTTTGCAATGATTTCAACTAAATCTTTCATTTAAACACCTCCCTGGTGATATTATTTTTCAATACCTGCCTGCTTAAATAACTTAGCAACAGTCTCAGTTGGCTGAGCACCTGTCTGAAGCCACTTCTTAGCTGCTTCTTCATCGATCTTTACAACGCTTGGCTCCTGGTTAGGATCATATGTTCCGATCTCCTCGATGAATCTGCCATCTCTTGGAGATCTTGAATCTGCAACGATCACTCTGTAAAAAGGATGCTTCTTGTAACCCATTCTTCTTAATCTGATTTTTACTGCCATTTTGTTTGTTCCTCCTGAAATAAAAATATAAAATGTAAAAATTTATTTAAATCCAAACGGAAGCTTGAATCCACCGTGGCGTTTCTTGCCACCCATCATACCGGACATCTGCTTCATCATTTTCTTGGATTGTTCAAACTGCTTTAAGAAACGGTTGACTTCCGCGATCTGAACACCCGCGCCGTCTGCAATACGTTTCTTTCTGGATGGTGAGATCGGATCTTTCAGGCATCTCTCATTCGGTGTCATGGACTGAATGATTGCCTTTGGCTTCTTGCCTGCATCTTCATCGATCTGCACATTCTTCATCTGACTGGACATTCCAGGCATCATGGAGAGCAGATCTCCGATACCTCCCATTTTCTCAAGCTGATCCATCTGTTCCATAAAGTCATTGAAATCAAAGGATGCTTTCCGGAACTTCTGTTCCATCTCTTTCGCTTTTTCATCATCGATCGCATTCTGTGCTTTCTCGATCAGCGACTCCACATCACCCATTCCCAGGATCCGGCTCGCCATACGGCTCGGATAAAATGATTCCAGGTCTGTCAGCTTCTCGCCCATTCCTGCATACAGGATCGGCTTACCGGTAACAGCCTTAATGGAAAGCGCTGCACCACCTCTGGTGTCACCATCTAACTTCGTTAAGATCACACCATCTATACCAATCTTATCGTTAAATGTCGTTGCAACATTGACAGCATCCTGTCCTGTCATCGCATCAACGGTAAGAACTGTATATGTAACATTAATATTTTCCTTGATCTCCGCAAGCTCATCCATCATATCTTCATCTACATGAAGTCGTCCGGCAGTATCAATAAATACCAGATTCATATGATTCTTTTCTGCATGCAGGATCGCAGCCTTGGCAATATCAAGCGGCTTGTGATTATCTCCCATCGTAAAGACAGGCACACCTACCTTTTCACCATTGATCTGCAGCTGCTTGATCGCAGCCGGTCTGTATACATCACAGGCAACTAACAATGGTTTCTTGCCTTTATTCTTAAACTGATATGCAAGCTTTGCAGCCGTTGTTGTCTTACCGGCACCCTGAAGACCGCACATCATAATAACTGTAATCTCATTTGACGGAAGTAATTTCAGTTCTGTAACATCAGAACCCATCAGCTTATCCATCTCTTCTTTTACAATCTTAATGACCATGTGTCCGGGATTCAGACCCTTAAGAACCTCTTCACCAACAGCTCTGTCACTTACAGCTTTGATAAAAGATTTAACAACCTTGAAGTTTACATCGGCTTCCAGTAAAGCACGCTTTACTTCTTTCATTGCCTCTTTTACATCATCTTCTGTAAGAACACCCTTGCTTCTCAGTTTCTTAAAAACGTTTTGAAGCTTGTCAGATAAACTGTCAAAAGCCATGAATATCTCCCTTCGTTCCTAACACTCATCTACTAAAACTCGTCCAGTATCCGATCCGATAACCGGTCGATCGCTTCTATCTTCGAATTCAGCCTGTCATCCTGATTCTCTTTCATCAGCTCTGAAATACAGTCTTTCATCTTCTCGACCTGTTTTCCCGCTTTCATGAACTTGTCAACAAGCTGTAACTTATCTTCATATTCTTCCAAGATCTTATCGCAGCGCTTAATCATGTCATAGACACCCTGTCTGCTGATCTGATTCATTCTGGCGATCTCCGAATAAGACATATCGTTATTTACCACATCTTCATAAATTGCTTTCTGATGTTCGGTCAGAAGTTCTCCATAAAAATCATATAATAAAGACTGTCTAACTATTTTCTCCATATGATCACCACCTGTAAAGTATTTTTCCTTTACCATGGGTTATTCTATACCATACCTGCATCATTGTCAAGTAAAATATCTTGACAAATTTATTTTTGTCCAAGCATCCTCTGTTTTGCGACTTCCATATCTGCAAGCATCTGTGCTTTTAACTCAGAAACTCCGGAAAATTTCCGCTCTCCACGGATAAAGGATAACAATTCCACAATCAGCTTCTGCTCATAAATGTCCTCATCAAAATCAAAGATATGTGTCTCGATCGTCACCCTGCGGTCCGTGTTCACTGTCGGATTATCTCCGATATTCGTAATCCCATAACAGACCCTGCCGTCCTCCAGATGAATCCTTGATGCATAAACACCTGTCACCGGATAGATCTTTCCATGCTTCGGAAGCAGATTTGCCGTTGGAACCTGGATCGTCCTGCCAAGCTCTCTGCCATGTACTACATGACCGGACAGAAAATAAGGTCTGCCAAGGAAGGTTTCTGCTTCTTCCATTTTTCCCTCACTGATCAGATTTCTGATATAAGTGGAACTTACAATGACATCATGGATCTTTTTCTTTTCTATCACGATCACCTGATAACCGTATTCGTCAGACATCTTCCGCAGAAGCTCCACGTTTCCGCATTTCTTTTTTCCAAATCCATAATCAGTTCCTACAACTACATATCTGGCATGCAACCTTTCTACAAGAATATCCGTCACGAAGGCTTCCGGTTCCATCGATGCAAATGCATCATCAAATGGATATTCTACCAGTACATCGATCCCCATCTGTTCTGCGAGCATACATTTTTCTTCCGAAGTTATGATGCTTTGAAGCTTATCTACATCAAAGATCGAATTTTTACGAATATCAAAAGTAAATACGACTCCGATATATCCATCCTTCTGCAACCGAAGCACCTCGTCAAGCAGCAGCTTGTGCCCCTGATGGAAACCGTCAAATTTGCCAAGCGCAACGACGGAACCTTTTTCTGTATTGATCTGTATATCTTTCTGATTAAAATAATGCTGCATTGTCTTCTATCCTATCATCTATCTGTCTCTGCATTCTTCGGAAACATCTTTACCGGCTGGCAGATGCCCTTTTCCTTTTCATACCGGTATATCGCTACAAAGCTGTCCGTTTCATCATAGACGCGGATACCCGGAACATCTGTAATCATCTCAGGGCTTACAGCTTCCATAAACTGGGAAAGTCTGAGTTTATTACCATTTCTTAACAGCTTTCTTGCATATTCATCTGTACCGATATGAAGCTCCGGATACTCCGGCAGCAACAGTTCTTTCTTCATTACATATGATCCGATCGTTCCCTGATCCCTTGCCTGCTCGATCTCTGCAAGTGTCAGACTGTCTTCAACCTTGAAGTTCTTCACTTCAGTACGAACCAGCTTCTCCATGACCGCTCCGCAGCCAAGCTTTGCTCCGAAATCCCGACATACGCTTCTGATATATGTTCCCTTAGAACAATGTACCGTAAATGTAACACGCGGGAGTGACACATCTTCTATCTTTAATTCAAAGATCGTCACCTCCCTCGGACTCCGTTCGATCTCAATTCCCTGTCTGGCATATTCATAGAGCTTTTTGCCATTTACCTTGATAGCCGAATACATCGGTGGTATCTGACCATAAGTACCGATAAAACTGTTTATCACTTCTACTACTGATGCCTCATCCGGGATCTCCGATGTCTCTGTAAGAACTTTTCCTGTTACATCCTCCGTATCTGTTGTCTTTCCAAGCAACATGACACAGCGGTATGTCTTATCCTTATCGATCAGCATTTCGCTTAATTTGGTTGCCTGTCCAAGACACACCAAAAGCACACCTTCCGCCATCGGATCAAGTGTGCCTGTGTGACCGATCTTCTTCTGTTTTAAAATACCACGAAGCTTGGCTACTACATCAAATGATGTATAACCCTGCTCCTTGTATACATTTAAAAAGCCGTCTAGCATAACTGTTCCTTAATCTCCTCTATCACGCCGGCAAGGATCTCTTTAATATCTCCATTCATACTGAAACCTGCAGCACGAACATGACCACCGCCGCCATGATTGCAGGATATCCTGCTTACATCAACGATATTATTCGACCGAAGTGAAATCTTGTATTCATTCTCTCCTGTCTGATAGATAAATACCGCAGTTTCCGTTCCCTCTGTGATACGAAGCTGATCAACGATCCCATCCGTATCGATCTTGCCTGCACCGATTTTCCGGAAATCCTCTGCCTCAAGCACTGTGCTGATGATCTTGCCATCTGCATACTGCTCTGCCTTTGTCAGGGCAATTCCAAGCAGCTTATTTGCGACAAATGTCTTTTTATAGAAAGTTTCATCTATAATAAATGACGGATTTGCACCCTTTTCGATCAGATCACCTGCTATGCTCATCGCACTCTTGGTTGTATTACTGTGTTTGAATACACCTGTGTCATGTACAATTCCCATATAGAGTGCTTCCGCAGCATTTTTATTGATCTTATCCTGTTCCATCAGCTTATAAAGTGCCTCTGCCGCAGAACATGCTTCTGCATCCACATAGCACACCTCACCAAATCCCGGATTGGAGATATGATGATCAACACACATTGTATGTTTCGCATGTTCAAAGATCGGAAGAAAATCTCCCTGTCTTTCCTTATCACCACAGTCTACTGCGATACACAGATCATAGACCTGATCTGTCGGTGTATGACTGATCTTATCTGCATCATGTAAAAACAGGAAATCCTTGGAGAACTCCTCCAGATAGATCTGCACCTGCTTATCATAATTGCTGATGATATAATTATATAATCCGACCGTTGAGCCTACACAGTCGCCATCCGGACGCACATGTCCGGTTATAGCGATCGTGTCTGCCTGCTCAATCATCGTAAGAAAATCATTCTTCATTTTCTGTCTCATCCTCATCATCTTCGATGTCTTTTACAACATCATCAATCTTTTTGGACATTGTTACACCATATTCGATCGACTGATCCATGATAAATGTGATCTCAGGTGTATTTCTGAGATTAATGGAATGTGCAAGTTCTCTTCTGATAAATCCCATTGCACTGTTCAGTCCTTCCAGTGTGGAGTTTACAGAATCCTGATCTCCAAGGACACTGATATATGCCTTGCAGTATTTCAGATCCGGTGTTACAACTGCCTCTACCACGGATGTCATTGGATTAATGCGGGGATCCTTGATCTCCCTGCTGATGATCCGTGAAAGTTCTCTCTGAACCTCTGCATTAATTCTTGTATTTTTTACACTGTTCTTTCTCATTATTTTCTTGGAACCTCTACCATCTGATATGCTTCAATCTGATCTTCTACCTGAATGTCATTAAAGTTCTCAAGAACAATACCACATTCAAATCCTGCCTTAACTTCTTTCACATCATCTTTAAATCTCTTTAAGGAAGCCATCTTGCCTTCATAGATCAGATTTCCTTCACGTGTTATTCTTACACTGCAATTCCGGTTAATAATACCATCTAATACATAAGAACCTGCGATCATACCAACACCGGAAGCCTTGTAGGTCTGTCTGATCTCTGCATGACCAATTACCTGTTCTTCAAAGACAGGATCTAACATACCCTTCATTGCTGACTCAATATCTTCAATCGCATTGTAGATGACTCTGTATAACCGAACATCTACGCCCTCTGTCTCTGCTGTCTCTTTTGCTCTTGCATCCGGGCGGATATTGAAACCGATTACGATCGCATTGGATGCAGATGCCAGAATGATATCCGATTCGTTGATCGCACCAACACCGGAATGGATACATTTTACTGCTACTTCATCATTTGAAAGTTTTAACAGACTCTGCTTTACAGCTTCTACAGAACCCTGTACATCCGCCTTGATAATGATATTCAGCTCTTTGACATTACCTGCCTGGATCTGGCTGTACAGATCATCCAGTGACATTCTGGATTTCGTCTCTGCAAGCATCTTCACTCTGCTCTGTGAAATGTATGTCTCGGAAATCTGTCTTGCTTCCTTTTCATTATCAACTGCCATGAAGATCTCACCGGCTGACGGAACTGTATCCAGACCAAGGATCTGCACCGGTGTAGACGGAGTTGCTTCCGTTACACGGACACCCTTGGAGTTGTGCATTGCACGAACCTTACCATGTGAAGATCCAACTGCAAGATAATCGCCTACATGAAGTGTACCTTTCTGCACTAACATAGTTGCAACAGGACCACGGCCTTTATCAAGCTCTGCTTCGATTACGATACCACGGGCATTTCTGTTTGGATTTGCCTTTAACTCAAGAACCTCTGCGGTCAACAGGATCATCTCAAGCAGGTTATCCAGTCCTTCACCTGTATGCGCGGAAACCGGGCAGAAGATCGTTGATCCGCCCCAGTCCTCAGGGATCAGTTCATATTCTGTAAGTTCCTGCTTTACACGTTCAATATTTGCACTCGGCTTATCAATCTTATTGATTGCAACAATGATCTCGATGCCGGCTGCCTTTGCATGATTGATTGCTTCGATCGTCTGTGGCATAACACCATCATCAGCTGCTACAACAAGGATTGCAATATCAGTAGACTGTGCACCACGCATACGCATAGCTGTGAATGCTTCATGTCCAGGTGTATCTAAGAATGTAATTGTCTGTCCATTAATCTCTACTACAGATGCACCGATCGCCTGTGTGATACCACCGGCCTCGCCTGATGTTACATTTGTCTTACGGATTGCATCCAGAAGGGATGTTTTACCGTGGTCAACATGACCCATAACACAGACTACAGGAGGTCTCGAAACCATATCCTTCTCGTCTTCTTCGTCCTCTTTTAAGAGTTCTTCGATCACATCAACTTTTTCTTCCTCTTCAGCGATACAGTTATATTCCAGTGCGATCTCTGCAGCTGTCTCAAAGTCTAACTCTGAATTAACATTGTACATCTTACCTGCAAGGAACAGCTTCTTGATCAGTGCATTTACAGGCTCCTTGATAATGTCTGCAAGTTCTTTGATCGTGACAACTTCTGGAAGCGTGATCGTACGGATTGTCTCTTTATCCTCTGCCTGCTGCTGCGGCTGCTGTGGCTGATGATGTTTATTTCTGACATTTTTAGCCAGTCTGCTGATATCTGCCTCAACCTCCTCCGGTGATCTTCTGTTGCCCTTACGCGGTTTATTCTTATCTCTGTTATAATTGTCTCTGTTCTGGCTCTTTAAATCCTTGCCAGGCATCTCTTTTGCTTCAAAATCCTTTCGGGTATTTGCTCTTGGACTTCTTCTCTGGTTGTTATTATCATCCTCTTCATCCTTGCCAAATCCCATCGATGTATTATTTCTGTTATTGTTAAAACGATTATTTCTGTTATCCGGTCTGTCACCAAACTTTGGCTTGTCAAAACCGCCCTGACGATCTCCATTACCTGAAAATCTGCCACGATCCTGACCACCACGGCCATTGTTTGAGAATCTGCCCCTGTCCTGACCATTTCTGTCATTATTATATCTTGGTCTGTCAGAATTATTTCTGTCACCGGAATTGTTGTATCTTGGTCTGTCAGCGTTATTCCTGTCACCCGAATTATTAAATCTCGGTCTGTCGGAATTGTTTCTGTCAGCACCATTCCTATCATTGTTATATCTTGGTCTGTCAGAATTATTTCTGTCACTGTTTGTAAATCTTACACGGTCACCATTATTTCTGTCATTGTTATATCTTGATCTGTCATTTCCCTGCTTGTCGCCAAATCTTGTCTTATCAGAATTCATACGCTCACTATTATTAAATCTTACTCTCTCGTTATTTTGTCTGTCGGAATTGTTTCTGTTTCTGTCATCTCTGACAAATCTCGTATGTCCCTCATCTTTACTCTGTTTCGGCTTATTTGCTTCCCCTGCAGCCGGGCGGACATTTTTCACAACCGCTTTCTTCGGTTCTTCCTTTACAGGAATCTCTTTCTGCACTTTTTCCGGTGTCGTCTTTACAGCCTTCACTTCCGGTTTCTTTTCCGGTGCAGTTTTTGCTACCGGTGTCTCTGCTTTCTTCGCTGCTCCACATGCCTTCTTAACGATATTGATCATGTTATCATCAACAGCCGACATATGGCTCTTGATCTCGATACCGTTCTTACCAAGGATTGCTTTGATTTCATTGTTACTTATATTCAGCTCTTTTGCCAATTCGTGTACTCTCAGTTTCGTCAAAAGTTACACCTCCATATTTTCACTCAAACTCATGTATTTTATGATCTGATTCGCAAATCCTTCATCTAAGATCGCGATCGACGTCCGAAATTCTTTTCCAACAAATTTACCCAGACTGTCTTTATCCCCAAATTCAAAATATGGAATCTCATAAAATTTACATTTTTGATCAAACAGTTTCTTCGTATTATGGGCTGCATCACATGCCACGATCACGGCACATGCACTTCCATTCTTTACGGCTTTTTCTACTGAAAAGTTTCCACTCACCAGCCTTCCAGCCTTTGCACATAAGGAAATCATGGAATAAATCTTTTTACTGTTCAATTGCCTCTAACTCCTTATTCAGTTTCTCATAAACCTCTTTCGGAATCTGCATCTTGAATGAGCGTTCCAGAGATTTACTCTTCATAGCTTTTTTCAGGCATTCTGCCTTGCGGCATATATATGCCCCCCGTCCATTCATCTTGCCGGTCAGATCGATCGCGAAATTATTCTCATTATCCTTCACGATACGGATGAGCTCTTTTTTCGGCATCATCTCATTACAACCAAGGCACTGTCTGAGCGGTATCTTCTTTGCCATAACATCACTTCCTATGCTTCTATATTTATCTCCATTCTAACCATCATAATCGGTCAGGACTTTATTTTACTCTTCGTTTTCCTTTACTTCTGTTCCTTCTGCGTCCTGCTGTTCCAGAGATTCTTCATAAGAACCATCAACGATATCATCAATATTGTCAAATGTTTCTTCCTGCTCTGAATCCCCGTAGTCACCATTGTCTTCTGAGAAATATCCCATCTCTTCTGCCTGTGACTCACTCTTGATATCGATCTTATATCCGGTCAGTTTTGCCGCAAGTCTTGCATTCTGTCCTTTCTTACCGATTGCAAGTGACAACTGGTAATCCGGCACAACAACAAACGCACTCTTTTCTTTCAGATCCACATCAACTGCGATAACCTCAGATGGACTTAATGCATTCTTAATGAAGATTGCAGGATTCTCATCCCAGCAGATGATATCGATCTTCTCGCCGTTCAGATCTTCTACCACATTATTAACACGGCTTCCGTTTACACCTACACATGCGCCTACCGGATCTACATTCTCATCATGAGAGTAAACAGCAATCTTGGATCTGGAACCAGCCTCGCGGCAGGAGCTCTTGATCTCTACTGTACCATCTGCGATCTCTGTTACTTCCTTTTCAAATAAACGCTTTACCAGATCAGGATGCGTTCTGGATACTGTGATCTTAGGTCCTCTGGAACCTTTCTTTACTTCTGTTACATATAACTTGATACGGTCGCCTCTTTTATATACCTCTCCAGGAATCATCTCTGACTCCTTTAAGATTGCTTCTGTCTTGTCATCCAGGCTGACATTAATGTTATTTCCAACATATCTCTGAACGATACCTGTAATGATATCTTTCTCTTTTGTATAGAAATGATCATAAATCGCATCTCTTTCGCTCTCATTGATTGCCTGAACGATTACATTTCTTGCTCTCTGTGCTGCAATTCTTCCAAAATCCTTCGTAGTGATCTCAATGTTGATGATATCTCCAAGATCATACTTTGGATTTATCATCTTTGCCTTTTCCACTGAGATCTGTGTTGCAGGTCTTTCAACTTCTTCCACAACTTCTTTCTTTGCATATACATGAAACTCACCGGTCTCGCGATCCATAACAACATCGATATTCTCATCGGTATCAAAATCCTTTTTGCATGCTGCCTTTAAGGATCTTTCGATCGCATCCAGCAGAATATCCTTGCTGATATTCTTCTCCTTTTCTAATTGATTTAATGCTTCGATAATTTCTGACACTTTTTTATCCTCCCGCTTTTTTATTAATATACAAATGCAAGTCTTATCATCGATATATCTTTTCTTGCAATCTTCAGTTCTTTCTCATCTTCTGTCAAAATGGTAACTGTTTCCTCATCGTACGCTGTAAGTTCACCTTCAAAATCTTTGCAATTATCGATCTTGGTGTATGTCTTGATCTCTACGATCTTGCCAATACTCCGTTTAAAGTCGTTTTCATTCTTTAATGGTCTTGTAAGTCCAGGAGAGCTGACCTCCAGAATATAGGCATCCTTAATGAAATCATCTGCATCCAGCAGATCACTCATGGCTCTGTTCACGATCTCGCAATCTCCGATCGTTATTCCGCCTTCCTTATCTGCA
This sequence comes from Lachnospiraceae bacterium UBA6403, assembly GCA_002437435.1. GTDB lineage: Bacteria > Bacillota > Clostridia > Lachnospirales > Lachnospiraceae > Coprococcus. Next base: position 16,843 of record DJPV01000076.1, read on the forward strand.
TAGATCCGCAGATAATAATCACTGCCTTCTTTTACATATTCCACATCAACCAGTTCAAGGTTATTTGCTTCAATGATCGGCAGAACCATCTCTGTTGCTTTTGCTTCAATATCTGTTTTCTTCGTAGCAATACCACCTTTCTACAAAAACTAAGAGTGGGTCAAAACCCACTCTTAATAGTTACCATAATCTTACTAAAACAAAATTATAACACGTTATATAGAAAATGCAAGTATTTTTTATCGCATACCCTTTGCTCTAAGCTCATCTTCTTTTGCATAGCGATCCAGGATCTTATTCGCCTTTCTGTCATCGATCATATACTTGTTGCTGATTGCCTGTTTGATGATCTCATCCAATGCCATTTCTCTTAAATAAGCATCCTTTATATTGATCGATGCGATCTCTCTGTATGCTCCCATCTTTCTTGTCAGAGTCCCATATTCGTAAGGGATCAGCTTCTCGATCATATTGCGGATCTCCTTTGCTACATTTGAGCTGTAGCCTCCTGTCGTAACACCGATCACCAGATCCTCACGCATAACGATTCCCGGGAACAGGAAGCTGCTGACCTCCTTGTTGTCTGCCACATTGACCGGAATGTTATGCTCGTTGCAGTATTTACCGATCTTCACATTTACATCATCACGCTTGGTCGCTGCAATTACCATATCCGCTGTATCAAGTGCATCTAATGTCATATTTGATTCATGTACACTGATTCCCGGTACCTCCTTGATCTCATCGCAGATCCTTGGTGCTATAACCGCGATCTTACAGTCAAACTTTACCAGAGAGTTAATCTTTCGAAGTGCAGTCTTTCCTCCACCGAGTACGATTACTTTTTTGTTTTCCAGATTAATAAACATTGGAAAATATGCCATAGTGAAACCTCCTGTCGTTCCTTTTTATTTCCTTTTTCCTTATAACCCATGGTCTGAAATAGAACTTTATTTCATATAATAAACAGATTATAATTCAGGATTACAAAAATGGCAAATGGAAACAATAACGGAACATTAAAAATCAGGATCATCTCGGGACAGACTGCATACCCGATAACCGATGCAGTCGTTTCTGTCGCATCAACCGGAAACCCGGATGAAATTATAGAGGAACTGCAAACAGACAGTGACGGCATCATAGACGGCATCACCCTTGATACCCCTCCACTGGAATACAGTATGACACCATCTGATAACCAGCCATACTCCGAATACAATCTGAAGATCAATGCTCCCGGATTTGAATCACGAATTATCTCCGGTGTCCAGATGTTTACCGATGAACAGGGAATCCAGACCATTGAACTGCGCGCTTCCGATACGGACGAATCAACCTACAATCCAACCGTGATCGGTGCACATACTCTCTGGGAAGAATACCCGCCAAAGATCGCCGAGGATGAGATAAAAACAGTTGCAGAGACAGGCGAGATCGTCTTAAGCCGTGTTGTGATCCCTGAAACCATCGTTGTCCATGACGGAGCACCTTCCGATCCTACTGCGATCGACTACTATGTTCCTTATAAAGACTACATAAAAAATGTCGCATCAAATGAGATCTACTCCACCTGGCCGGATGCTTCCCTGCGTGCAAATATCCTTGCGATCATGTCCTTCACCTTAAACCGTGTCTATACGGAATGGTATCGTGGAAAAGGCTATGATTTCACGATCACATCATCTACCGCCTACGATCAGAAATGGATCTATAATAAAACCATATATGAAAATATCTCCCAGATTGTAGATGAACAGTTTGCCAATTATCTTTCAAGACCGGGTGTTACCCAACCACTCTTTACGCAGTACTGTGACGGCAAACGTGTCTCCTGTCCAAACTGGATGACACAGTGGGGTTCCAAAAATCTGGCTGATCAGGGGCTGTCCGCGATTGAGATTCTGCGCTATTACTATGGAGATTCCATCTATATCAACTCTGCCGAAACCATTGCCGGTATTCCATCCTCTTATCCGGGCTATGATCTGTCGATCGGTGCAACCGGTGATAAGGTTCGCCAGCTTCAGGAACAGTTAAACCGTATAGCAAGAAATTATCCGTCCATTCCAACCGTTACCGCCGATGGCATCTATGGCCCGGCTACTGCCGATGCAGTCAGACGCTTCCAGCAGATCTTCGACCTGCCCGCTACCGGTGTCACCGACTACTCCACCTGGTACAAAGTCTCCCAGATCTACGTTGGCGTCACCAAGATAGCCGAGAATATCTGATTACCGGACGACAGAGAACCCTGCCATACCCTTTATTCCGCAGAACACTCGCGTTCTATTTTTCACGTAACGGTACTAAACTCCTCACCTTCGGTGACTCGTTAAGGACCGACGTGAAAAAAGGTCTGCTTCATAAAGGTATGCAGGATTCCCTGTCTGTCTATGATAAGATATTCTTCTACTTTAATACGGGATTTCACAGACAGATCAAAAGTGCGTTGTTGCTTTTATATAATGGTATCTTGCTTTCATATCGTAAAAGATCGTATCTGGTTGTTCAGCAATCACTTTACCTTATAATTAAAATGAGAACTGATATTACTATTATGAAGCAAGCCTGCCTGAGCGTTGGTACTTAGGCTGCGTCTTTTGCAGCCTTATGTACCACTACGTCGAAGGTAGAGCGAAAGCGTCTTGCGGAATAATATGTAATATCGGCTCTCATTTAATTGTCAATGCATCCCTCTTGCTGAACAACCAGATACGATCTTATATAAGTGATCAAAGCAAACCACTATCGTATAAAGCAACAACGCACTTTTGATCGTCCCTCTTAATATGTATCGTGGTCGTCGTAATCGTCGAAATCATCGCGGTCGTGATCCATGAACTCCCGGCTGGAAACCTTCCTTTTGGTACGTTCATCCTCTACCATATTCGACAGCATTTCCTTGACCTCTCTGGACTTCTTAATGTTCCGGATCTCAAAATCTCCCATTGTCTTATCGGCGGAACAACATTTGATCGTGCCAAGTCCACACATTCTCTGCCATAATTTACGTTCCAGCGAAATATCCATGATACGGTAAAGCCGTACTTCGTCTTCTTTCACACTGAAGAACCCCGTACTGATAAATAACCGATCCTCTGATAAACTGTACTTTGTAAATGACCATGGCAATCCGAAAAATATTCGTTTGCGATCTTTCCATATAATCTCTGCCATTTCAAAACCTCCCATTGTTTTTTATAAATCTGTCCAAATACTAACACACCTCCCTCCAAAGTTCAACAAATGGATTCTGCCATCCGGCAGTTTTCAGATTTACGATTGCAACCTTTCCTCTTTTCCTGTAAACTAGAGGCATGTATTTTATTGCAATCCGTTGTTTATGGCAGGGAGGTAAAAGCTTTATATGCTTAATATAGAAATTACTGAAACAAAAAATTTTGTAAAAAAGCTTCTGATGGAGCCGGTCTTTGATACATTTTTACTGGTGGAAGCCTATGTCCGTTCCGATGTCTCCTATACGATCGACGGCAGACTGAATCCATCTTTTTTTGATACGGAAGACCTGAAGGAAATGACCTCAAAGACTTACACGACATGGGGCGCTGCCAGACACCATATCTTCAATGTCATCAAAGGCAATAAACTCCCATTAAACTTCAAGATCGTACTGATCTTATCGGATGCGAACATTAACCGGATCATTGAACAGAACCACCTTAATCTCACCACATCCGATATAGCAAATCTGTCTTTAAATATCTACTTTGATGGAGAAAAGATCACACTTACAACGATGGCATCCATGAATATCTTCTCTATGGATAAGACACTTGCAACTATCTGGGATACAAATATATCTGCTTTCTTTAAGCAGAATCAGATCGTTTAACCACTGGGCAGCCTGCATTTCTAAATAAACCATAAAATATTTATGAATTATTAGCACTCAATACATTCGAGTGCTAATTTTGTCTTGACTTCTCTTTTTTTCTGATTTATGATACCAAGTAGTGATAACACAGAACAAACGGAAACAGTTATACATCACATTATGCGTATATTGTTAATTATTATCCATGTTTGTTCCGACGATTAGAATAAAACAGAATTTTTATAAGGAGATGCAATTTTATGAAAAAAGGAAGTTTATCAATTAACAGTGAAAACATTTTCCCCGTCATCAAGAAATGGTTGTATTCTGACCACGATATCTTTGTCAGGGAATTAATCTCAAATGGCTGCGATGCCGTAACAAAATTAAAGAAATTATCCCTGATGGGTGAATTTGACGAACCTGACGAACCATATCGTATCGATGTGATCGCAAGTCCGGACAACAAAACCTTACAGTTTATCGATAATGGTATCGGCATGACTGCTGAAGAAGTCGAAAAGTATATTAACCAGATCGCATTTTCCGGTGCTGCTGCTTTCCTTGAACAGTACAAGGACAAGGCAACAGAGGAACAGATTATCGGTCATTTCGGACTTGGCTTCTACTCCGCATTCATGGTTGCTGATAAAGTAACGATTGAAACCCTTTCCTACAAACCGGGTGCAGAACCTGTATACTGGGAATGTGAGAACGGTACTGAATTCTCCATGGATAAAGGTGATAAAGAGACCAGAGGTACTGTTATCACACTGTATCTGAATGAAGACAGCTATGAATTTGCAAATGAATACCGTATCAAAGAAGTAATCGACAAATACTGCTCTTTCATGCCTGTAGAGATCTACTTTACAAATGCTGATACCCCTGTAAAAGAGGAAGAAGAAAAGGCATCCGAAGCTGAAACATCAGAAGATACTTCTGCTGAATCAGGTGAAACAAAGGATGATGCTGAAAAGAAAGAAAAAGAAGCACCAAAGCCTTTAAATACAACAACTCCTCTCTGGACCAAGCACCCAAATGACTGTACAGACGATGAATACAAAGACTTCTATCACAAGGTATTCCACGATTACAAAGATCCTTTATTCTGGATTCATTTGAACATGGACTATCCATTTAACCTGAAAGGAATCCTGTACTTCCCTAAGATCAATACCCAGTACGATAATCTGGAAGGAACGATCAAGCTGTATAACAATCAGGTATTCGTGGCTGATAACATCAAAGAAGTTATCCCTGAATTCCTGATGCTGTTAAAGGGTACGATTGATTGTCCGGATCTTCCACTGAATGTATCCAGAAGTGCTCTTCAGAATGATGGATTTGTTAAGAAGATATCCGATTATATTACAAAGAAGGTTGCCGATAAATTATCCGGTATGTATAAAGTCCACAGAGAAGATTATGAGAAATACTGGGATGATATCAACCCGTTTATCAAATTCGGCTGCTTAAAGGATGAAAAATTCCTAGAGAAGATGAAAGATTTCTGCATCTATAAGAATCTGGAAGGCAAATATCTGACTCTGCCGGAATATCTGGAAGCAGGAAAAGAAAAATACGAAAACAAAGTCTTCTATGTTACTGACGAAGTTGCTCAGTCACAGTACATTAACATGTTCAAGGAAGAAGGCATGGATGCTCTGATCATGACCCAGACCATCGACAGCCCATTTATCACACTTCTGGAACAGAAAAATGAAAATGTACACTTCTACAGAATCGACGCAGATCTGTCCGATAACTTTGTAGATGAAGCATTATCAGAAGAAACAGCAAAGGACTATACCGACAAGCTGACTGAGATCTTCAAGAAAGCACTGGATGTTGAAAATATCACGATCAAGGTAGAAGCATTAAAGAATAAGGATTTATCTTCTATGCTTACCTTATCCGAAGAATCCAGACGTATGCAGGAAATGATGAAGATGTATGGTATGGCTGGTATGGGTATGGATCCTTCCATGTTCGGTGGCAAGGGCGAAACACTGGTATTAAATGCCAACAACAATCTGGTCAAATATGTCCTTGACAACCCGGAT
>DJPV01000076.1:22911-23099 GCA_002437435.1 Lachnospiraceae bacterium UBA6403
CAGACCATAAGCCCCATTATAAATGACTCGTTACGGTTTCTGTTCAATGCATATGCCTGATTCGTAAATACTCCTGCGCTAACTCGCCAACTAAACGTTGGCTCAGACAAGCGCTCGTATTTACTGGCAATATGCATTTCACGACGAAACCTTCACTGATGTCATATTATAATGGGGCTTATGGTCTG
>DJPV01000019.1 GCA_002437435.1 Lachnospiraceae bacterium UBA6403
TCTTCGATGTTCTGTTCTGCAAGAATCGGCTGACCACAGGAAACAGTTCCGACGATAGGGATATTTACAAGTTCCCGTTTGGTCAGTGAAAAATCATCGTCTATGATCTCGATCGAACGGGATTTTGTCAGATCTCTTCTGATATAACCCTTTGCTTCTAATGATGATAACTGAGCGTGTACAGAAGAAGTTGACTTCAGATCAACAGCCTGACAGATCTCTCTGATTGATGGCGGATACCCCTTTGCAAGAATCTCATGACGTATATATTCAAGGATCTGAGTCTGCTTATCCGTGAGTTTTTCTTTACCCATATGTAAATCCTCCTAAATGTATTTAAAAAATTTATATGAATAATAGTAGCACATAATTGTTTGTTTTGCAAACAAATGTTCTTTTTCTTATGTGAGTTTTTTTCCACATCTATACTGGTATTATAAAGAAGTCATCATGATATGACGAATATATTTTCGAGCAATCCATACAAATGTTCGAAAATATATTGACAAATGAACAACTGTTCGATATAATTTATTCAAACATTTGTTCAGAAGATTATATTACATATAGATTTGAATTCTAAGGAGGAAGAGAACATGAAGAACGTAGTAAGATTTATCAGTACAAAGAAGATATTCATTATAGCAGGTATTATCCTGGTCACAGTATTATATATCCTTATATCACATAAGGATTCACCGGCAACCAACGCATCGAACGCAAGTAAGAAATATTATAAATGTATCACTATAGAAGAAGGAGATACCCTCTGGGATATCGCAAATGAATATAAGACAGAAGAGTATGCTTCCACACAGGATTATATCGATGAAGTGCTTGCAATGAATAATCTGAATACAGATGTAATCGTGGATGGAACAAATTTACTGATTCCATATTATAAAGTAAATGATTACGAATAAATAATAAAAAGTATCTGTTATAGAATGTTATATGGTTTATTTGTTTAAAACAGATTGCCATATAAGAGAAAAAAAACAGATACTTTTTTGATTCAAAAAATAACAATATATAATATATATAGCACACAGAAAATCCGTGGTATACAGAATCAATATTTACCGAATTACAAAATAGAATGCGCTTATCCGGCATCTTTATTGTATAGTCTTGGATTGTCGATTTTTACAGGCCAGCCATCCAGAGTTCCTCGTTCAATAGCGGAAAAAATCCGCTGCTTGCAGCCGGGAGTTTCCCTTTCCAGTTTCGCCAGCGTCTGTTTCGCATATTCACGTTTCGTATATCCGTCGGCAGGACATGGACTTTTTATAACAGGAAGCTGCATATCATTCTTGAAAGAGATAATTTCCCCTTCGTTTATATACATAAGAGGGCGAATAACCATCAATTCACTTTTATCCAGATATGTTTTAGGTGAGAATGTATGGATTCTGCCTTCGTATAATAATGACATAAGGAAGGTTTCAATAAAATCATCCTTATGATGCGCATAAGCGATCTTATTACATCCGAGATCATTTAATTTCTGATTTAATGCACCTTTTCGCATTTTTGCGCATAAGGAACATGGATTTTTCTCCTTACGGACATTGAATACAATATCATATATTTCTGTATCTACAATATAATAAGGAACATCCAGTTCTTTGCATAATTGCTCGATCTTTGTAGTGTCAAAATTGTCAAATCCAAGATTGACTGTAATAGCGATCAGATCAAATTTTTTTGGATAGAATCGTCGTAATTCAGCCAGAGCATAGAGTAAGGTCAGGCTGTCCTTACCACCGGAAATTCCAACTGCAATTTTATCTCCATTATCGATCATTTCATATGAATCGATGGCACGTCTTGTATAACTTAATAACTTTTGTAATTTCATTATAATTACCTCAAAATGATAAGATTTGTTTTATAACCGTGTATATTATACGTATAAAAGGAATTGGTTTCAAGAAAATATCTATACAATTCTTCGAAAGATAATTTTAACGAAGGAAGTTCTACAAGAATAAAAAGTTTTTTGTTTGATGCGATAAATAAAGAATTGCATTCAGAAACAGAGTGTGATATAACTAATTTAACAGATATAACTTTTCGCAAAACTCAGGTTTTACGAAAAAAGTTTAAATTAAACAATATATAACATAATTATTATTTACAGGTATTATAAAAATAAACCATACATGGAATACATAATTAGAATTCAATAATAAGTATAATACAAATTTATAAATACAAATTTATATTAGAAAGGTAATTTTACAATGGCAAATGAATATACAAATGACATCAATATAAAAAATACAATTCTTCTAAGGGATATTCTTGCAGAGCTTCCCTCATATGTCAAGATTGTCTTTCGTGGAATTGAAAATCGAACCTCATCCAGAACGCGGCTTGGTTATGCCAGAGACATAAAGACATTCTATAACTTTTTATGCAGCGAATGTACGCAGTTTCGTGGACGCAAACCGGTTGATATCACGCTGGATGATATATCAAGGCTTGAGGCTGAAGACATCGAGGAATATCTGGAATATCTGAAATATTATGAAAAAGATGGAAAGGCCTATACAAATGGTGAACGGGCAATTAAGCGCAAATTATCGGCTTTACGTGTCTTCTATGCATATCTCTATAAAAACGACCGTATAACCTCAAATCCGGCTGAAAAAGTGGATATGCCAAAGATCCACGGTAAGACAATAACCAGACTGGATACAAATGAGGTTGCAGATTTTTTGGATGCTGTTGAATATGGTGATCATTTGACTCAACATCAACAGGCATATCATGCAAAAACAAAGGTTCGTGATCTTGCAATTCTGACGCTTATGCTGGGAACCGGTATTCGAGTATCGGAATGTGTCGGCATCGATCTGAATGATGTGGATTTTAATAATAATCGTGTGAAGGTAACCAGAAAAGGCGGTTATGAATCTTATGTCTACTTCGGTGATGAAGTTACGGATGCGTTAACTGCTTATTTAGAGGAACGCAAACACATAGAGCCGGTATCCGGACATGAAAACGCACTCTTCCTCTCCAGCCAGAGAAAACGAATGTCTGTTCGTTCTGTTGAAATGCTGGTAAAGAAATATTCTGAAGGTGTTATTCCTATGAAGCATATCACACCGCATAAATTAAGAAGTACCTATGGTACAGAATTATACAGGGAAACCGGAGATATATATCTGGTTGCTGATGTTCTTGGGCACAGTGATGTAAATACGACGAGAAAACATTATGCAGATATGGATGAGGACAGACGGCGAAGTGCCAGAAATCGTGTTCAGTTACGGGAAAAACGTGACAATTGAAAAATGCGCCGGGAAATATTTCTCAGCGCATTTGGTATTATGGTAATAGCATTGGCATTTATCCGATTCCCAGATTATTTATTATCAGGGACACCGGTATAAATAGTTTAAATAAATATTCAAAAATTTGATGTTTTAAATTAATATTTAGTAACGGCATCGTATAACATATCTACACAATTATCAATTCCGAACTGGCTGGAATTCAGGCAGATATCATAGCCCTTCATCTCACCCCAACGCTTGGATGTATAATAATTGTAATAGGATGCTCGTGACTTATCTTCTTTACGGATCAGGTCTTTTGCTTTTGCATCTGTAAGTTCATACTTTTTTGCAATGCGTTTGATACGGTCATCCATATCTGCATATATAAATGTGTTTACTACATTCGAATAATCTCTTAAAGCATAATCGGCACAACGACCTACAAATACACAGGAACCATCTTTTTCAGCAATAGATTTAATGGTGTCGAATGCAGCTAAAAATACTTTATGATTTAGTGGCAATTCACCGGATGTTCCAAAGCCTAATGAATATGGATCCATCACCAGAGTGTAAAGAAAACTGTTTGTTGGTTTCTCGTCAAAGTTCTCAAATAATTCCTCGCAGATGCCGCTGTCTCTTGCTGCAATCTTTAAAAGTTCCTTATCATAAAATGGAATATCAAGTTTTTTAGCAAGTTTCTGTCCAACTTCTCTTCCACCACTTCCGAACTGTCGTCCTATTGTAATAATTTTATTGCAAGCCATAATAAAAGCCCCCTTTGCAAGTATGATATTTTATTTGTCATAAAGAATAAACGACGGTTTTCTGTATAAAAACCATAAAATTGTTTACTTTTTATACTAAAAATTATAACATTTCCACAAAAAAATGTAAATCAAAAAATTCGTTTTATATCTAAAAATAATATAAAACGAATATAGTAAAATGTATTTATTCATGAAAGGATATTCAAATGCTTGTTCTTTATGAAACAATATTTACGTTAATCAGCCATTAAAACTCCAATTGCATTAACAGCTTCTGGAAATACTCAGGAAGTTCACTTGAAAATTCTACATATTCTTTTGTAGATGGATGAATAAAACCAAGTACACCAGCGTGAAGTGTCTGTCCCCGTAAATGATATGGTTGATTTTTAGGACCATATATGGTATCTCCTAACAATGGATGTTTGATATATGACATATGAACACGAATCTGATGTGTCCGTCCTGTTTCTAACTGGCATTCGATCAGGCAGAAATTATTTTTAAGTTTTTTCAGAACTTTATAATGCGTGACTGCATTTCTGCCATTTTTATAGTTGACAGCCATTTTTTTTCGATCAGTTGGATGTCTTCCGATCGGAAAATCTACCGTACCTTCATCTACCGTAAAATAATTATAGCAGATCGCATAATATTTTCTTGTGATCGAATGAACTGCGAGCTGTTCCGACAGAAAATTATGTGCAGCGTCATTTTTGCAGACTACAAGAAGGCCGGTTGTATCCATGTCAATCCGATGTACGATACCGGGACGAAGTTCTCCGTTAATACCGGATAAGGAATCCTTGAAATGATACATCAGACCATTTACCAGCGTTCCTGAATAATGTCCGGGAGCCGGATGAACAACCATCCCTTTGGGTTTATTCACAATAATGATATCATTATCTTCATAAACAATATCAAGCGGAATATTTTCTGGTTTGATCGCTACAGCTGCAATTTCAGGAATAGTTATATCTATTTTGTCACCAGGCGCAATTTTCAGGCTTGGTTTTGCCTTTTTATCATTCACCAGTACATTTCCTTCATCTAATAATTTCTTCAGAAATGAGCGAGAATAATCGTCAAAATAATCGGTTAAGCCTTTATCCAACCGTTTCCCTGTCCAGTTTTCGTCTGCCTCTATATTATAAGTTTCCATATATTATTCTTTATCTGAGGTCTTTTTAGAACCTCCAAACAGGTCTTCCAGTTCATTATCTTTATATTTGAATAAGATAATGATAAGCAGGATGATCATACTACAGGTTACATAGATATCAGCAACATTAAAGATAGGAAAATTGATCAGACGGAAATCAAACATATCTATAACGTATCCGAGACGGATACGGTCGATCATATTACCGACTGCCCCTGAAAAAATGAATATAAACAGGATTCTTAGATCTTTATATTTGTTTAGACGTAACATCTTAATATAAAAATATACAAGAAATGCCAGTACAAGTAATGTTACAACCAATAGGAAAATACGTTTTCCCTGCAGACTGCCCCAGGCCGCTCCTCTGTTCTGTATATAGGTGATATGAAATATATTTTTAATGACCGGAATTGTATCATATAACGCCATATGGCTTGTGATCAGAAATTTTACAAGCTGGTCAAGACCGATCAGTAAAAATACACTTACAATTGCAAGTATACTGTTTTTCTTCATTCTGATTGCCTTTCTATAAGTTTATTTTTGCATTTATCAGTAAAATCCCTGTCTGAAATAATATTCAGGCAGGGAATTTGTATTGTTATCTTATATTAGATTTACTGATTTTTATATTTAAATGGATCCACAAATGAACCACCACCGAGATTTTTTGTGTATACGGAAGAATCACTTGTAAGATTACCGCCGGATGATCGGCCAAGTGTAGAATCTGCCATACCGGAACCGCCGCCACCGCCTAGTGTAGATTCTTCACGACCCTGAGGATCACCGCCAAAGGCTGCAAATGCACCAGCACCGGTTTCCTCACCATCAGAGTCTCCCGGAGTATATGCTGCAACATTGCCATTGAAGTATTTAGCGTCCTTCATGATCTCGTCAAAATCAACACCTAATTCTTCATTGATCGGATTTGTTGCAAGGAACTGAAGATGAGAATCCATCAGATTCTTAAACGCCATTGTATAGTCTCTATATTGCTGTTTAATACCTTCAATACTGTCTTCGATTCTTTCCAGTTCTTCTCTTGCCTGATGAACGATATTATTTGCCTTTATCTTTGCATCATTCTCAATAATCTTGGCCTTATCGTTTGCATTTTTTGTAGCTTCTTCCGCGTTCTTCTCTGCAAGCATAAGTGATTTCTGGAGCTTCGATTCTGTAGTCCTGTAATGTACCAAACTGTCTGTAAGTGTCTTGACCTGATTAGTCAGTTCAGCATTTGATTTATACAGTTCTGTATAGCTTAATATAACAATATCAAAAAATGAATCAACATCTTTTTTGGTATACCCCATACCATGCTGAAATTTCTTTTGTTGTAAATCAACAGGTGTAAGCATTTGTAATCCTCCCTTATCATACCTTCAGAATCTGCAGATGCAGATCATATAACAGTCATTCTTTAGTATTTGCCTAATTCTGGAGACAGAAACGCATCATTTAACAATTCTTCTCTGAGATCACCGGACACATAGATATCTGCCGGAGCGGCAATAAAGATATTTCCGGAAATTGCCTGTAAGGAACCGTCAAGAGAATAACATGCACCGGCTATAAAGTCGATAATCCGTTGTGCTGTTGATAATTCCATACCTTCCATATTGATCACGATTGCCTGACCACCTTTTAAATGATCAATGATCATCTGAGCATCGTCGAACTCATCCGGTTTAATAACAAATACTTGCTGGAAACCGCCCTGACTTCTGTTGTTAAATGAAACAAGCTTTGTATTATTGGAAGCCGCAGCCGGGCTTTTTGCCTGTTTGGTAAATTTTGATTTCTTAGCAGCCGGGCTGGCACTCTGTGTAGCAGCTGCTGTATATGCAGATGATCTTCCGTTTACAGCCTTTGGCTTTGGCTCGTATTCTTCATCAAAATCATCTTCATCATCATCAAATAAATCATCTTCATATTCGTCGCTGGAGTCATTTATTTTGAAATAATCCAGAAAGCTTTTTTTTCCATTCTTTGCCATAATGGTTCTCCTTTAAATATTATAGTTTCTTGCACCAAAAATTCCCGTACCCACTCTGACCATAGTAGCACCCTCCTCAACGGCAACTTCATAGTCATTTGTCATGCCCATCGAAAGGACATTCATATGAACATTATCAATGTTTTTAGAATTGATGTCAAGTAATAATTCTCTCAGACGCCGGAAATGAACCCGATTATCCTCCGGGTCATCAACAAATGGTGCAATAGTCATCAGCCCTTCTATCTGTATATGAGCAAAATCTTTGATCTGCAAGATAAGATTTTCTGTATCTTCAACGGAAACACCGAATTTGCTTTCCTCCCCGGCAACATTAACCTCGATTAATATTTTAACTACAACATTATGTTTTGCAGCTTCTTTTTCTATCGTCTTTGCAAGATTTACGGAATCAACAGAATGGATCAGGCAAACCTTGTCAACGATATATTTTACTTTATTTGTCTGAAGGTGGCCGATCATATGCCAGTTTACTTTGCGGGAAACAGATTCGTATTTGTCAACTAATTCTTGTACTTTGTTTTCACCAAAGTCTACAGCATCTGTCTTTGCAAGCAGTTCTTCAATATCACTTAACGGTTTGGTTTTGCTGACAGCGATCAATGTGACATCTTTTCTGTCTCTGCCTGCTTGTTTGCAGGTTTCTGTAATCTTCTGATCCACTAATTCGTAGTTTTCTTTTAACATTTTCTCTATCACTCCTAATATATGATCTGATTTTCCTTTACAGATGTGCCATCTAATACGATACGGTCATATGCTGATATTCCATATGCTGTATTTGGATCGATTATTGAATAATCATCTCCATTTACGATTATATCAATCTGCTTAAATAATGCTGTTCCCTGTGTGATACAATAAACACCTTTCAGCTTATATGTTCCTGCGGTTGACACATTAAAGGTAATATCGGACTCATTTGCAGCAAGAACAGCATCTTCTTTGATATCTGCAGGATCAACATAGCAGAAATGATCATCTGTAAAATATATAGTAGGGGATATCTGTACAACCGATGTTGTGCCATCCTCTGTTAATACGATCTGATTAAAATATTTCTTTTCCGTTGTTCCACTTCCGCCGGACAGATATCCGACAGGAATCATAAGAACATCTTTTTCAACAATTGCTGAATTTGGGATCTTAAGTCCTTTTGTTTCGGAGAAGATAAATGTGATGTTCAGATATCGTTCTGACACATATTCAGCCAGATATCTGTTCATATCTATGATGATAAAGTAATCTCCATCTTTTTCAACGGTTTCATATTGAGCTGAAATCTTTTTACTTGAGTCATTGATCCGGAATCGGACACGCTCATCTTTTTTTACTTTACTGTATTCATCTTTCGTAAGCATGACTGCGATCTTCCAGTTTTCATCATCAATGATCTTATATACAGGTTTTCCGGATTCGACAATATCACTTTTCTTTAATAATTCTTTTGAATATTTCGTTTTATCAAAATCATCGGCTGATAGATTGCTGATATCAAAACCTTCGTAACCATCCATATAATAGGATACGATTCCGCTGGTCGTTGATTTTGCAGCTGTAAATGTCGAATCAAATGATTTATCTGAAGATAACTGTTCTAACGCCATATCCTCATACATTTCAAGAACCTTATTATCAATTGTGTTTTTAAATTCATATACTTCTGAAAAATCAGAAGTTGAAAATCCAGTTTTAAAAATCTGTATCTGTTTACTCAGATCATTATAATCATTTACAGACAATGAAGTACTACTGCTGTTCTGCACTTCATAAAGCGCATCATACATAGAACCTGTTTCGTCAACAGAATACACACTGAATCCCTTCGCCACTTTCTCGCCGTCCCGGATATAATAACAGATATAACCGGAGGTTGAACTGTAGTTCAATGTCTCTTTTCGTACAGCAAGTCCCGGAACAGTAAAGTTTGTATCATAACTGCTTTCTTCAACTTGAAATACACTCAGATCATAATCGTTCATTGACACAATGATACGGATCAGCATGTATATAAACATGATAGCAAAAATGATAAAACCAAAACTGATCTTAACCGGCTGTCGTTTCCTGACTTTTCTTTTTATGGAAGCCATATATATCTCCTTTAGTCTGTGTATCGATAAAAAAACAATACACAGTACCCTTCGCAGGTATATTTTTATTATAATGCAGCGATGATATTATCCTTATATGTATCGGGAACCTCGGAGCTGTCTGTTGCAAAACAGAGAACAATACCAATGTTATATTTCTCACTGATCTTATTCATAATATCAAGAGCATAACTGATCTGATCCGGTTTAACATATGTAACAGATGTAAAGTTATCGATGTAAATTTTTTCAATATCTTTATTCTGAGAAATAATACCAAGAACAAAGCCTGCAAACATTTCCAGATTATCTACTTCGTAGTTTGTACAGTTTATCATTTTGACACGATTACTGAGTTCGTATAAATGTTTATTATTATTATCAATAAAAACAACTGAACCCGTTACAACTTTTACTTCATTGTTAACCTTATCAATCAAAACCTTTGTTTTTCCTTTACCCTTATCGCCTGTAATAATCTGAATCATAATAAAACCTCCTGAATTATATTAAAACAGCCATATATCTTTTGAGTGGACGAAAACGTCCACTCAAGTAACTGTTTATTTTGCAGTATTAATTAACATTGTCATATCATTATATAAAGTATCCCTGTCTTCTGCTCCGGCAATTACTGCTACATATTTATCACCTGTATCATCTTTTACAAACTCAAGGATCAGGCAGTTTCCTGCTGCTGTAGTCGTACCGGATTTCCAAGAACCAAGAGAATATCCATCCGGGAATTTGAATTCACCGGAAATATATCCATTTGTCGCCTGTAATGTAACACTTTTTGCTGCACCGGTTTCATCTGTATATGTAAATTCATATGAATCAAGTGAATCGATCAGATATGCCATGTCATGTTTTATAAATTCTGAAAAGATAAGATAGAGATCATATGCTGTTGTGTAATGATCATCTGAATGTAATCCATGACAGTTTACAAAGTGTGTATTTGTAGCACCTAATTCAAAAGCCTTTTCATTCATTTTTTCAGCAAAAGCATCTTCACTACCTGCGATTTTTTCTGCAAGCAGGACACCGCAGTCATTATATGAACGGATTAAAAGTCCGTACAACAGGTTCTTTATCGTTACTGTGCATCCCTTTGTAAGATCACTCGCTCCTACATTATCTTCCTGAAATATGACAGTATGTGATAATGTGATCGTATCATCCAAAGATAAAGTACCATCTTCAATACTTTCCATAACCAGCAGACCGGTCATTAATTTAGTCATGCTGGCCGGATAAATACGTTCATGGGCATTGTGGACAACCAGAGCCTCTTTCGTTGAATCATTGATCAAAATAGCCGACTTAACTGCACTGTAATTCTCATCAGCCAGAGACTCTCCGTCAGGAATGACCGTATACTGTTCACCAAAGCTTTCTGAACTGTATAAAGGCAGATTTTCAGATATACCCAGTTCAAGTTGACTGCTTGTATCATAACTTCTTTTTGTGCATCCAGATAAAACAAGAATGGGAATCAGCATGACTGCCATCCATTTTGTTAATTTCTTCATCTTATTAGTATCTCCAAATTATTTATAAAATTCCCGCCAGTCGAGATCACCACGATCTAAAGCCTTGATAAGAAGCTCTGCTGTTGCAAGATTTGTTGCAAGCGGGATATTATGCATATCACATAATAAAAAGATATTATTGATATCCGGTTCATGAGCCTTTGGGTGTAAAGGATCCCGAAGAAAAATAACCATATCTATATCATTGTTTTCAATCTGTGAACCTAATTGTTGTTCACCACCCAGATGTCCGGCAATATATTTGTGAACGTTCAGATTGGTAACCTCCTCGATCAATCGTCCCGTTGTTCCTGTTGCATATAATTCATTTTTACTCAAAATTCCTCTGTAGGCAATACAGAAGTTCTGCATAAGTTTTTTCTTCGCGTCGTGTGCTATTAACCCTATATTCATAACTCTCCTCCTAGTATCTCTTCTTTTGCAGATTTATATTTAATACCAATCCAATTCCGGCACTCATACTAACAAGTGAACTAAGTCCATAACTGATAAATGGAAGCGGAAGTCCTGTATTCGGTAATATTGCAGTTGCAACCCCAATATTGATAAATGTCTGAAAAGCAATCAGAGAACCGATTCCTGCTGCTATATACATACCTTTTTTGTCCTTTGCGTGCCTAGCAACCCGAATACATTGTAACACTATCAGGCATAAAATTGCAATAATAATCACACTTCCAATAAAACCTAATTCTTCGCCTACTGCGGAGAAGATAAAGTCCGTCTGCTGCTCGGATATCAGGTTTGTGTCTTTAACTGTTGCTACGGTCGAGTTATTGATCCCTTTTCCGGATAACTGTCCAGAACCGATCGCCATGACAGAATTGTCCTGCTGATCGGAGGATGCACCATATTCACTTCCGTATATAAATCCAAGAATACGGTTGATCTGGTAGGTCTTTAAAAACTGTGGCAGATTATCCTGCCTTATATACCAGATAAATCCACCGAAACATGGTACAAGGATTAAGATCATGATACCTATAAGTTTAAGGCTGAGTCCTGCTACAAATATAATAATAAATAATGTGACCATGATACAGATTGAGGTAGAAAGATCCGGTTCTGCTACGATCAATCCAACAGGAACAGCCAAAAATACTGCAAGTTTTGCAAGTACCTTTGGCGTGTTCAGATCTTCATAATTTTTTTCCAGAAAAACTGCCGTACAGATGATCAGAATAATCTTGGCAAATTCTGATGGCTGTATTGTAAATGAATCAGAAAGATAAAACCATCGATGTACACCCTGATCTCCTCCTCCGGAACCAACCAGAAGAACAAGTAAAAGTAAAAGAATATTTCCGACATACAGGATCATATAATATTTGCATATAAAATTGTAATCGATCAATGATACAATAACCATACCGATCACGCATGCACCAACACCGATCAGCTGCTTTGTCTGAAAGTCCGACCGTACACTGCAGATTGTGATCGTACCCATGATCATTGCTGCGATCACAAATAGAACCAGCTTAAAATTATAGTTGATCAGACTGTATTTCTTTTCTGTTGACATGTCCATCTGTTTCATGTGTTTCATCTTTTTCTTTATCCTTTTTCATATGTATTCCTACAACCGGGATTCGGGCTATAATGAATGAATCCGAAAGCTGTACAGTCATATTGGCTGAATCAATATTTACATAAGCTGCAACGCATTTTCGCATGTCGTCACGAATTCTGGTTACAACATCTGGTGTACAACCTAATCGATCCGCCATTAATATTGTTTTTAGACGTTCTCTGGCATAATGCCCGGAATTGTAACTTATTACATTCGATACTGCTCTGTTTTCTTTCATATATTAAACTCCACCCCTTTATGCATGCTTTTTTCTAAATAAACGCTTAAAAGGTTTTCGTTTAAATACAGAAAAATCAGTAAGCGGAATACTGTCACCAAGTATTCGTCTGCAAATGTCGATATATGCATTTCCGGATATGGTGTTACTTCCGGCTAACGGCTCACCTTTATTAGTTGAAATAACAATCTGTTCATCATCCGGTATAACTCCGAGCAGGTTAACAGCCAGAATATCAACCACATCATCTACCGACATCATATCACCTTTTTTCACCATATCATAACGGACACGGTTTATGATAAGGTCAATTTTATCAATTTCATTTGCTTCCAACAGTCCGATAACACGATCAGCATCACGGATCGCAGAAACCTCCGGTGTTGTAACCACAATCGCACGGTCAGCTGCTGCAATGGCATTTTTAAAGCCCTGTTCGATTCCTGCGGGACAATCAATAATGATATAATCAAAGTCAGCGCGCATTTCATCGACAAGCTTTACGATCTGTTCCGGCGAAACGGCAGTTTTATCTCTCGTCTGGGCACATGGCATAAGGTAAAGATCCGGGTTGTTCCGATCCTTGATCAGCGCCTGTTTATACCGGCAGTTTCCTTCTACAACATCTACAAGGTTATAGACAATCCGATTTTCAAGTCCAAGGACAATATCCAGATTTCTGAGACCGATATCGGTATCTATCATAACGACTCTCTTTTTCAACCCTGCCAGTCCGGTTCCGATGTTGGCTGATGTAGTTGTCTTGCCAACTCCTCCCTTTCCTGATGTAACAACAATTACTTCACTCATAAAACACCTCCGTCAATATCTTTTCCTGTTTTAAAATATGCTTTGAAATTTTATCTTATAGTGAAGTCTGTGACAGCGTCTGAAAAAGGAGTTGTCCATTTTCACAGCTTGCCATCATCGTATCATCTGTATGAAATTGTTTTCGGTTCTGCCGTGTTTTCTTATAAACAGTTGAACCGATCTTTATATGAACCGGCTCCATCTGGAGAGCCAGAACAAATCTGTTTTTCATGTGGTCACGTCCGGCGATTACATTTCCTGAAAGCCTTCCAAGAACTATAATATTTCCATCTGAAATGACCGTTGCTTTTTTTTCTATATTTCCGAGTACGATTATACTCTTTTTTACTTCCAGTGTCTGACCTTTTTGCAGGTTTCCATAAAAGAACTGAACGGACTCATCTTTTCCTATATCAGATATAGGGTCGTCTACTGCTTTTGCCGCAGCCGGTCTGCTCATAACTCTTTTTTTTGTATTTTTTATATTTGACTTTTTTTCGGATACTTCTTTTGCCCTGTGTGGGGGTATATTGATCTGGCTGCACAGATCCTGCTTTGAAGTATCCAGACAAAATTCTACTTCTGTATTTGGAAGATGATTCATTTCGTATAGAATCTGTTTCTCTTCTTCGGGAGATAATAGTCTGCCTTCAAATGTGACAGGTACTTTTCCGCCCTTTTTCAAAAATACTTCCTGACAATATAATTTTTCTCTTATATCCGAAAGAATCTGTTCCATTGAATGATCTTCATTCAAAATGATCCGTATTCCATGGCTGTTTGCCTTCATAACAACATCGGTCTTCATATTCAATCCCTCATCATAATAAAATGCCTGCAAACCAAGGCTCTTTTATCTGTTGTATCTGAATCCGGACAGCTAAGACATATCAGGATTTTAATCGGAAAGAGCATTATTACCGGTAATTGTTGTATTTTCAAGAACATCCGGATCGTATAAATAAGCATATACAAGTCCGGTCAATTCGACCGCATTACCGGAAGAATATCCAAACGGTATTACGCTTGTAACTGTAACCTCAGGTTTTTCATATGGCGCAAACGATACAAACAGCGCATGGTTTGGTCTGGCTTCACTCTGCTGTGCAGTACCTGTTTTACCGGCAACCGCTACATTGATCTGATTGATCAGAGCACTGCTGCTTGTATGGACGGATACAACCTGACGCATACCCTGCCTTACGACATTCCATTGTTCTGCAGGAAAATCAAGCTGATTATGAACCTTGTGCTCATTTTTATAAACCACATTTCCGCCAATATCCTTGATCTCCGAAACCAGACTCAGGTCATAGCATGTACCACAGTTTGCCAGTGTTGTAACATACCGGGCAAGCTGTGTCGCTGTAAAGTTATTTGTACCCTGTCCGATCGCTGTACGAATTGCATCCGCGTCTGATATCTGAGGTTTACTTTCGGGAAGCTCAATACCGGAAGTACTGTCAAATCCAAACATACCTGCATATTTCTGAAGTCGTTCTACTCCGGTGATATCACTGTAGGTTCCAGTATCTTTTGTAGCCATCCGATAACCCAGTTCATAGAAGAAATAGTTACAAGATTCCTCAATTGCTTTGGATATACCGATCGTTCCATGTGCAGACGGATAGATCCAGCATTTGGCAGGTGTTTCTGTTTTATCAAAATATCCTTTGGTCTGGATCACATCATTAATTCCGATCACACCCTCATTCATACCTGCAAATGCAGTAACCATTTTGAATGTTGAACCCGGAGCTGTCTGCTGCATGGTTGCCCGACTGTACATTGGTGTTGTTTTATCTGTTGTGATCTTTGCATAATAATCTGCATCAATCGTATTGGTAAGAAGATTATTATCATAGCTTGGATAACTTGACATTGCCTTGACTGTTCCGTTATTTGGATCTGTTACTACGATTGAACCGGAACAAGGGTCAAGTGCCAGCATTGCAGGCGTTATCTCAAGATTCTTTATTTTTTTACATATGAAGTCATAACTGCCTGTAACTCCGGCTTTATAATCTGCATAATCCGCATCTGTTGCCATATTTAGGATACTCTGGTCATATAACAGGTTAATTACCTGACTTCCTGTAAGTTCTCCTGATATTATCATATATTTGAAAACAAGTTTGTCGAAACTGGTATTATTTTCAAATTCTTTTAAGATATATTCTGTCAGTACGTTGTAGATCTCGTCTATATCATAATAATCACTTTTTGTTGATATACCGGAAATGTCGATCGCGCCCTGGCTGATTGCATATTTCAGATATTCACACAAAGAAATGCTGTTATTGATATAGGAAACATAGGTGGTATCTGTCTTATCAATCTTACTTGGGCTGTAAATTCCCATGTCGCTTAACTGCTCACAGATAAATTCCATATAATCCTGATATTGTAATGTCAGATCATGTAATGAAGTATGACTGACGTTTAATATATCATCCAGTCGTGAAAGCGTATTCTGCTTTGCAGTCTGGAAGGACAAATTTACGGACTGTTCCAGTTCTGACGCATCTTTTGCCGCAAGATCATCAATGCTTATAACATTATTATCAAACAATGCATAATATACATCGGTAATTGGAATATCATCTTTATCCGTAGATGTCGTTACATTCTTTATGTGTGCAAGAAGTATGGAGGCAATTTCTGTTTCAAGTGCATTGTAACAATATTTCTGGAGATCAGAATCAATCGTCAGATAAATATCATTGCCTGCGACAGGATCTTTCGAATCAATTACCTCGATTACTTTCCCAAGATTATCAACGTACATCTTCTGATAACCATCTTTACCACGCAGATAAGACTCGAATTCACTCTCCAGTCCCATCTTACCGACCATATCATTTGCACTGTATTTCTCCGAATCATCCAGATTTTCATTGTATTTTTCCATTTCTTCATTGGAAATATTTCCGATATATCCTATGATCTGAGCGAAATACAAAGAGTCATTATATACACGATGTGATTCTACACTTACTTCCATACCAAGAAGCTCATCTGAATTTTCTTTGATGGCAGCATAGCTTTCCTCACTGATGCCATCAGCAAGCTGGACAGACATATACTGCTGATAACGGTTCAGCCAGATCTCATATCGGACAGCCAGGATCTTTAATGCCGCTTCATCAGAATATGTTTCGGAAATATTGAACAGCTCTTTTCCGCGCATATACTTAAACACATCATCTGCTGTTGATGCGGCCTGTTCGTCTGTCAGATTATCAACAGAGCTTGCACCATATACATTCATTAAAAAGGTGTTCAGTGTATTTCCTGTCACAGTAAATTCAAAGCCTTTTGACGTCAGCTTAAGAGGCAGACTGACAGACATCTTATCTCCGTTCTGTTCCAGAATAAGGATTGTTTTATATACGATATCATTACGCAGTTCGTTTGCTGTCGTATCCTTTGCGGCAGCTGCTTCCGTCAGGTCTGTTCCGCTGATATACGATAAGGTATAGGATGCTTCATTATAAGCCAGAAGTTTTCCGTTGCAGTCGTATATATTACCTCTGGTTGCCTTTATTGCTACTGTTTTTACAGATTTATAAGTGAAGCTTTCCTGATATTTTTCGCCATTTACGATCTGAAGATCAAACAGACGGTAAACAAGGATTCCGAACAGAATCAGAAATAAAACAGTTACAACAAACAGACGGTGCCTGACATGTTCAATTATTGATTCTTTTATCATACTGAAAAATTCTTTAAACATTCTTACATTCCTTTCACGATCATACTGTCAGACAGAGCGGATCATTCACCAGCTTTCTCCATTTTCTTTAATGTCTTATTTACAAATGCAAAAAACTTGAATACAATCAGCGTGATCAACGCTGTGTAGATCATTTCAGGTAATATGATATCCTTCAAATAAGTTGCAAACTCCAGTCGGTTCCGCATAAGGAAGAAAATGACATAAGTTGCAAAATTAAAAATGAGATCATCAACTAAAATTATGATCATTGGAAGAAGAACATCTTCTACCAGATAGAGTCTGTGGAAAAATCCATTACAATATCCCAGGATCATGTATAAGATCATAAATGGACCAATAGCATATCCAAAATATACATCATATAAAAATCCGCAGAAAAAGCCAACCAGCATACCTTCTTTTCTTCCGCGCATCAGTCCGAAAGAAACGGTAAGGATCAGCATCAGATCCGGCGCAGTACCTGCTATTTCAAGAAATGGGAAAAGTGCAGTCTGCAAAACAAAGCATATGATTATTAAAATTCCAAGTGTTATTACTCTTTTCAATGTTACACTTCTTTCTGTTAATCCGTGATATTTTTCTTGGTCTGTAAGATCACAAGTACTTCTTCAATATTTGAGAAATCGGCAGCAGGTATAATATAGGCGGTTTTTGTCAGATTGTTTGAATCACTCTCAACTTTTGAGACATAACCAATATTAATATCTGAGAGATATTTATTTGATACATAGGATGTTACAACCTGATCACCTTCTGAAATTTCTGCATCTTTATCAATATTTTCAGCGATCAGATATCCATCTGCATAGTTCGTAAGGCTTCCTGCAACATTACAGATAGATCTGCTTGGAAGGATCATGGCGTTTACATTTGAAGTATCATCAATGATCGTACGAACTTTTGCGTAAGAATCTCCAATCTCTGTTATAATGCCACAGAGACCGTTTCCATACAGGACATTACATCCAACCGACAATCCATCCTTGCTTCCTTTATCAATATAAAAAATATCAAACCAGTTTCCGGTATCTTTTGAGATAACACGCGCTCCGGTCTTTTCATAATCAGTATAAAGAGCATCCAATTCATATAATTTCTGAAGCCTGTCAAGTTCGTAAGAATCCTGCTGATACTGTGCAAGCTTTGTTTCATAAGAGGATATTTTCTCTTTCAACTGCTCGTTTTCATTTAATACGCTCTCATAATTATGGAATGCCTCCACTTTAGATTCAACCCATGTTCCAACAGTATTGACTCCTTTTTGCATCGGCACGATAAAAGTGTTCGTTACATTTCTGACGGATGACATTATACCATCAAAAAATAACGAAGCCACCATTAATACCACACACAGGATTGTGAGTGCCAGTAAAAAATATTTTGGTGTAATTTCTATTCTTTTACGATTACGTCGTCTCATTCTATGATTCCTCTTTCTGCCAGACTGACAAAACAATTATTCCCTAAAATAATATGATCCGATAGATGGATTCCCAGTGTTTTTCCTGCTTCTTCCACTCGTTTGGTTAAAAGAATATCAGGCTTACTCGGTTCCGGATTTCCAGAGGGATGATTATGCAGCAGTACGATATATACCGCCTGATACTTTAATGCATCGATAAAAATATCTCTTGGTGATACAACTGCATGGTCGACTGTTCCCTCAGACAATCGACGTTCTTTTAATAAATGATGGCTTGAATCAAACATCAGAACATAAACCTGTTCTTTTCCAAGATATTTTGTTTGCTCCATATAATAATCTGCGATACTTTTCGGATTACCGAAAGTAATACCCGATCTATGCTCAGATCTTGCCATTCGTCTGGAAAGTTCGGCAATACACTGCATCTGAATTGCTTTTACCTTTCCTATGCCGTCGATGTTCATAAGATCATCAACAGACAGATAATTCAACCCGACGATTCCTTTGTGAACCGGGTGTACAGCCAATATTTTCTGTGCTGTCACCAGCGCATTTCCATGTCTGCTTCCAGATCGGAGTATAACCGCCAGAAGTTCCGCATCTGATAAGACTGCTGCTCCTTCTGACAGACATTTTTCATATGGGCGGTCATATTCTGCCATATCCTTCATTGTAAATTCTGATTTCATATATCCTCCTTCGTCTCCGTCTCTCCACGAATCTGCAAGGAGTATTTACCGTTTTTTTAATAACCCGGCTTGTTGTTCTAAAATAATCTACCACACTATAAGGTTATTTTCTACCATTTTTTGCAATGTCATTACAATTCCAAATTTTGCATGCTGATAGGTCAGCCCACCCTGAAAATATACCGCATATGGTTCCCTCATAGGGGCATCCGCACTGAGTTCAATCGAAGAACCGGACACAAATGCACCAGCTGCCATAATGACCGGAGAATCATAACCCGGCATGTCCCATGGGACAGGCTTTACATAACTGTCAACCGGTGCAGCTGCCTGAATTCCCTCACAGAAAGCAATCACACGTTCCGGTGTCTGAAGTTCAACTGCCTGTATGATATCAAAACGATCCTCTGTCTTATTCGGAACTGTCTTAAAACCAAGATTTTCATATACATTTGCAGCAAAGATCGCTCCTTTTAAAGCGCTTGCTGTAACCGATGGAGCCATAAATAATCCCTGGGCGAATGCCTTTGTATTATTTAAGGATGCACCAACCTCTTTACCAAGTCCCGGAGTTGTAAGACGGTATGCGGCATTTTCCACATATTCTTTCCTGCCACAGATATAACCACCGATCGGAGCCAGTCCGCCACCCGGATTCTTGATCAGAGAACCTGCAATCAGATCTGCGCCATAGTCTGTTGGTTCTTTATCCTGTACAAACTC
Source organism: Lachnospiraceae bacterium UBA6403 (assembly GCA_002437435.1). GTDB lineage: Bacteria > Bacillota > Clostridia > Lachnospirales > Lachnospiraceae > Coprococcus. Next base: position 20,096 of record DJPV01000019.1, read on the forward strand.
TCCATAACAGTTATCAACCATACAGATAATGTCCGGACGGATGCTCTTTACAAATGCGATCGCTTCACCGATCTTCTCACAGGATAAGGTCGGACGGACAGCGTATCCTTTCGAACGCTGGATCTCGACAAGCTTTGTATGCTCATTGATCGCGTTTCGGATTCCTTCAAAATCGAATTCTCCTTCCGGTGTCAGATCTACCTGGGCATATGTAACTCCATATTCTGCCAGAGAACCCGGTGAAGGACGAAGTCCGATGATCTCATCCATCGTATCGTAAGGTTTTCCTGAGATCGCAAGCAGTTCATCTCCCGGTCTTAAATTACCAAATAATGCAGTACAGATTGCATGTGTTCCACAGGTGATCTGGGAACGGACAAGCGCATCTTCCGTATGGAATACATCTGCATAGATCCGTTCGAGTGTATCTCGTCCATCATCGGTATAACCATATCCGGAGGAACCTGCAAAATGTGCCTCGGCCAGACGGTTGTCCTGCATGGCTTTGATGACCTTCATCTGGTTGATCTCACAGATTGCATCAATCGCTGCAAAACGGTTCTTTAAGCTGTCTTCAATCTTCTGACAGTAATCAAATACCCGTTCATCAATGTGTAAGGATGTATAATAATCTTTTAATAATGTGTTCATTTTATCTGCTCCATTTTATGAAATAATTCCCTTTGACTGCAACTGTCCAAGCATGAAATCCATGATAGCATCTTCTGATGCGAATTCATTTTTATCCACCCAGGTAACTTCTTTTTCCCGCTTAAACCATGTGATCTGACGTTTGGCGAAATGTCTGGTGTCGCGCTTTAAGATATATAAGGCTTCATCCAGAGATGTTACACCATCCAGATAATCAAGGATCTCTTTATATCCAAGTCCCTGCATGGATACCAGATCTTTTGTATACCCCTGATCCTTTAATGCCTTTACCTCTTCGATTAGTCCCTGCTCTACCATGACATCAATTCGCCTGTCTATTCTATCATATAATTTTGATCTTGCATCATTTAACACAAAATATTTAAAATTATATGGAGAAATTCGTTTGGATTCTTTCTCATTATGTTTGGAGATCGGTATTCCGGTCTCTTTATAGAATTCCAATGCCCGGATCACACGTTTGCGGTTATTATAATGAATGGCGGTGGCTGATGCAGGATCTACCTTTTCAAGCATTTGATGAAGGTATAGATTCCCGTGTTCTTCCGCAAGTCGTTCCAGATAAGTGCGGTAGCTTTTATCATCATCATTTTCGTCAAAATGGATATCGTATAAAACTGCCTGAATATAAAATCCGGTTCCACCGACAATGACAGGTATCCGTCCTCTGGCATAAATTTCATCCATTGCCTTTGTTGCAAGTTCTTTAAATAATACAACATTAAACTGCTCTTTCGGATCCAAAACATCGATCAGATGATGGGGAACGCCATCCATTTCCTCCGGCATGATCTTTGCAGTTCCTATATCCATCTTCCGATAGACCTGCATGGAATCTGCGGAAATGATCTCACCGTTTATTCTTTTTGCAAGACCGATCGACAGACTTGTTTTACCTACGGCTGTCGGTCCGGTTAATATAACAAGAGGCTTCATTTGCTGCTCCGTTTCTATATAAGTCTGATAATTAAACAATTCGTTTGAATTTCTTTTCCAGTTCTTTCTCTGTAATCGAGATCAGAGTTGGCCTGCCATGTGGACAGGTATATGGATTTTCAAGCTTCATTAACTGGTCGATCAGGGTGTCTGCTTCCTTAAAGCTAATGGAAGTATTCCCCTTTATCGCAGCTTTACACGCCATCGTGGAAAGTTTGCTGATAAAGGTATCGATCGTCTGCTTCTGCCCATTTTCGGATAACTCTCCGATAAATTCCAGAAATAACTCTCTGCCGTCTAATCCGAACAGATTTGCCGGAACGGCTGACAACTTATATTCTTTTCCACCGAAGCCTTCGATCTGAAAGCCCAGATTCTGGAAAAATTCCAGATTTTCCCGTAAGAACGCTGCTTCTGTTCCACTTAAGGATACAATCGCAGGTGGCATCAGATACTGTGGAATGGCTGTCTTATTCTTATAGTTTGCCATCAATTCCTCAAACTTTACCTTTTCATGTGCTGCATGCTGATCCATGATAAAGAATTTGTCTTCGTACTCGATCAGCCAGTATGTTTTAAATAACTGTCCGATGATTCGGTGCTTCTTCTTCGCTTCCGGTGTCAGGAACTTATCCTCAAACATATCCATCTGTTCGTATTTGATCTTAGCTTCCGGTGCGATCGATTCATGTGGTTTTTGCTCTGGTTCCTGTTGTTTCGGCTCTGTTACACTCTGTGATGTAGTGTTTGTATACGGTGTTTTCTGTTCTGATGTGTCGTTAGCACGTACATTCGTTTCAGTAGGATTTATTGCTGTTTTTGTCTGCTGCGTCGAATATGGTACACTATTCTCAGCAACCATATTGTCTGTAATATTTTTACCGGCATGGTTATCTTCTTTCAAATATTGAATTTCAACCGGCGAGCTGTTTCTGTTTTCCATCGCAACAGATGGTGTAAGCTGCTCTGGCTTCAGCTTGGTTTTTGATGTTGTCTGCTGCATTGGTATGTTTGGCTTTGCCGGCTGCGAAGGAAACTCTGCGGCTCTCCTGTTTGTTTCAAATGGCTCCGGATGCTTCTCCACCTTTCGTTCTGCCAGTGTTTCCGGCCGTTTATCCTTTCCCGGCGTAACGGTCGGGATCAGTTCTTTGAATAGCAGTGCTTTTCTCACGCTGATATAAGTAAAATCATACATATCCGGTTCGTTTATGAACTTCAATTCCCGTTTTGCCGGATGAATATTTACATCGATCAGAGATGGATCGATCTCAAAATTAATAACTGTAAATGGAAATTTATGAACCATAACAAAGGTACGGTATGCATCTTCGATCGCCTTTGTCAATATATTGCTCTTGATATATCTCTGGTTTACATAATAATCCTCGAATGAACGGTTTCCTCTCGATATGCTTGGCTTTGCAAGATAGCCTGTGATCTTTACCTGATCATTTGCGGCATTGATCTCCAGAAGGTTATTTGTAATATCTCTGCCATATATATGATAGATGATCTCTTTTAATCTGCCATTTCCCGATGTAAATAACTTGTCTGCTCCATTCATAATAAACTTAAATGAGACATCCGGGTGCGACATAGCCATACGGCAGACAAGATCATAGATATACGATCCTTCTGTCGCAGGTGTCTTCATGAATTTTTTTCTTGCCGGTGTATTATAGAACAGATTTCTTACAACGATCGTTGTTCCAAGCGGTGCGCCGATCTCCTCATTTGAAATCTCTTTTCCGCCGTGGATCTGATATCTGGTTCCTGTAAGTGCATCTGCCTGCTTGGTGATCAGTTCTACCTGGGCAACTGCAGCAATACTTGATAATGCTTCACCACGGAAGCCCAAGGATGCGATCTTTAGCAGATCATCCGCTGTCTGAAGCTTGCTGGTTGCATGGCGAAGAAAGGCGACCGGAACTTCTTCTTTTGAAATACCGCATCCATTATCTGTGATACGGATAAAGCTCATTCCGCCTTCTTTGATCTCGATAGTGATCGCAGTTGCACCTGCATCGATGGAATTCTCCACTAATTCTTTTATAACGGAGCCGGGACGTTCGATCACTTCACCGGCTGCGATCTTGTCAATTGTATATTGATCCAGTAATTTAATCATAGGTTCTCCTTAACGGATTCGTTCCTGTAATTCATTCAGGTATAACAATGCTTTCATCGGAGTCATGTTAGACAGATCTGCATTCTTGATCTCCTCTAAAATGGCACTTTCTTCCGGATTTGCCAGAAATGACATCTGGGTATCGGAAGCATTTTTATGAAAATCGTTTGTTATCTTGATATCTTTTAATTTCGTTGTTATATCCGTATCAATCAACTGGTTGCAGATCTCATTTGCACGATTGATCACGATATCCGGTACTCCGGCAAGTTTTGCTACCTGAATACCATAGCTTCGATCTGCGCCGCCTTTTACGATCTTTCTTAAGAATACGATATCGTCACCGTCTTCTTTTACTGCGATACAGTAGTTATTCACAGAGGACAACTTACCTTCTAATTCTGTCAGTTCATGATAGTGTGTGGCAAATAATGTCTTTGCACCAAGCAGTTCACTGTTGCTTATGTATTCCACAACTGCCCACGCAATACTAAGTCCGTCATATGTACTGGTTCCCCGTCCGATCTCATCTAAGATCAGCAGACTGTTCTTCGTCGCATTCCGAAGGATATTTGCAACCTCACTCATCTCTACCATAAAGGTACTCTGTCCGCTTGCAAGATCATCAGATGCACCGACTCTGGTAAAGATACGGTCGCAGATACCGATATTTGCTGACGTAGCAGGAACAAAGCTTCCGATCTGCGCCATTAAAACGATCAGTGCCGTCTGACGCATATAGGTGGATTTACCAGCCATATTCGGTCCGGTTATGATCGATATCCTGCTCTCAAAATTATTCAGATATGTGTCATTTGATATGAACATGCCGTTGTTCATCATCTTCTCAACGACAGGATGACGGCCTTCTTTGATATCAATTACACCATCTTCGTTGATCTCCGGACGGACAAACTGATTGGCAGATGCCACATATGATAACGAACAGAGACAGTCTAATAATGCAATCTGTCTTGCTGTCTTCTGCACACGCAGGATCTCGCCCGCGATCTTATCTCTGAGTGCAACATAGGTTTCATATTCCAGTGCATATAATTTATCTTCAGAACCAAGGATTGAACCGGCAAGATTGTCCAGCTCCTCTGTTGTATATCGTTCTGAATTTGCAAGTGTCTGTTTTCTTATAAAATAATCAGGTACCAGCTCCTTATAGGAATTGGTCACCTCAAAATAATAGCCAAATACTTTATTAAATTTGATACGCAGATTCTTTATTCCTGTCTTCTGCTTTTCCCGTTCTTCTAATTCTGCAAGCCATGTCTTACCATCTGTTTTTGCCGATTTTAATGTATCAATTTCTTCCAGATAACCATCCTTAAAAATACCGCCTTCACGGATCAGTATTGGAGGATCATCATTGATCGAACGCTCTAACAGATCGTAAATATCCTGTAATTCATCCATATTGTCATAGATATCTGCAAGAAGCCCATCCGGATAGATCTGTAAAAGCTGTCTGATATATGGCAGATAGGAAAGGGATGTCTTAAATGCGATCATATCGCGTGGATTTGCTGACCGCAGAGAGATCCTGGTCATCAGTCGTTCCAGATCATAGATCGGATTCAGATATTCCCGCATCTCATCACGATTGATCATATCATTATTTAACTGCTCCACTGCATCAAGTCTTGCTTCGATATCCTTCTTATAGATCAATGGTTGTTCGATCATGCCTCGAAGCATTCGCGCTCCCATTGCTGTCTTGGTCTTATCCAGTACCCATAAAAGAGACCCACGCTTCTGTTTGTCTCGAAGTGTCTCACAAAGCTCCAGATTTCTTCTGGTCGCTGAATCCAGTATCATGAAATCGTCGATAGAATACAGCACGATATGATTGATATGTGCAAGGAAATTCTTCTGTGTCTCATGCAGATACTGAAGCAGGACTCCGGAGGATAAGATACAGTCCGGGAAATCTTTCAGTCCCAGTCCATCCATATTATTAACGCCGAACTGCCTCATAATTGCATCTTCGCAGAGCATTTGATTAAAATAATGCTCCGGCGCTTCTGAAATAGAAATCTTCATTTTCTCCCTCAGATAAATGAAATCCAGATCACAGTTCATAAAAGAATGATTGCCGATGATCTCGGCCGGAGCATATTTGTTGATCTCATCTGTAAGCTTTGATAAGGATGGAACTCTCGCTGTCTTAAACTCACCGGTCGTTATATCTACCAGTGAGATTCCGAATGCACCATCGTTTTCAACAATACTCATCAGATAATTATTTCTTGTTTCGTCCAGAATTGCATTTGACATATTTGTACCCGGTGTTACCACCCGGATAACTTCTCGTTTTACAATGCCTTTTGCAAGCTTTGGATCTTCTACCTGTTCACAGATTGCTACCTTAAAGCCGTTCTCGATCAGTTTATTCAGATAGGCATCACAGGCATGGTATGGAACGCCACACATCGGTGCACGTTCCGGTTGTCCACAGTCCCTTCCGGTCAGAGTGATCTCAAGGACCTTGGATGCGGTCAGGGCATCATCAAAAAACATTTCATAGAAATCACCAAGTCTGTAAAATAATATACAGTCCTTGTACTGATTCTTTACTTCCATATACTGCTGCATCATTGGTGTTAAAGCTGCCACTGTTTTTTACCCCTATTCTATAAATTCGATTTATACAAGTTTACCCATATAATAAAAGCCTTTACATTCATCCAGTGAAACATCCCGAATCCCGCCGATCATGGACGGATCACCTTTAAAATGTACCAGAATATTATTTGACAGACGTCCGGTTAAAAGTTCAGGATTCTGTTCGCTGACGCTTTCAATCAGTACAGGCATGACCTGTCCTTTATAACGGCAGATTTCCTCACTGCTGATCTCTGATACACGCTTGATCAGACGGTCAAACCGGTTCTGGATCTCTTCCTTTGTTGCATGATCCTCAAATGTTGCCGCCGGTGTTCCGGTACGCTTGGAATATATAAATGTAAATGCCGTATCAAACCGTACCCGGTTCACAACATCCATGGTTTCCAGAAAATCTTCTTCTGTCTCTCCCGGAAAACCGACAATAATATCCGTTGTAAGTGATATATCAGGAATCCGTCTGCGGATCTTGCCTACTAATTCGAGATAAGATTCCTTTGTATAACGCCGGTTCATCTGTTTTAAGATTCTGGATGAACCTGACTGCATTGGAAGGTGAATGTGACGGCAGATCTTTTCGTTTGCTGCGATCACGTCGATCAGTTCATCGGACAGATCTTTTGGATGGGATGTCATAAAACGAACACGTTCAATTCCATCAACTTCGGTTACTTTCTGTAATAATTTGGCAAATGACATCGGTTCATCCAATGTCTTTCCATAGGAATTTACATTCTGACCAAGGAGCATGATCTCTTTTACACCCTCCTTTGAAAGCCGTTTGACTTCTCTTATTATATCTTCCGGCTGTCTGCTTCTTTCCCGACCTCTGACATATGGCACGATACAGTATGTACAGAAATTATTACATCCGAACATGATATTGACACCGGACTTAAATGGGAATTCTTTCTTGACCGGCAGATCTTCTACGACAAGGCTGGTATCCTTCCAGATATCGACAACCTGTCCTCCTGCTTCAATACGGTTGCAGTAGATCTCCGCCAGCTTAAATACATTATGAGTGCCAAATACCATATCTACAAAACGATATTTCTTCTGGATCGTAGCTACGACATCCGGTTCCTGCATCATGCAGCCGCAAAGACCGATCATCTTATCAGGATGCGTTTCTTTATCATGTTTCATGATTCCAAGATGTCCATAAACTTTTCGATTCGCATTCTCACGGACGGTACAGGTATTATATATAACAAGGTCTGCATCCTCAGAATCACAGCTTGTATAACCGATCTCTTCCAGAATACCGGTCAGTTTCTCGGAGTCCCTCACATTCATCTGACACCCATAGGTCTGGATTGAACAGGTAAGATTTCTTCCTGCTTTTTTTGCAAGTTCCTGATAATACACCCTTGCTTTTTTTATAAAATAATATTGCCGAAATGGTTCTTCGGCAGGACAGGGTTCTGTTATATCGATTGTGTCTATTTTCTTATCTATTTCATTTATCATATTGTTCTCCAGTATGTGTTAAATGCTCTTGCTGAATTTTTGTTATAAACTCGTTGTCGTTATTCTTTTAAGTTAAATGTCAGTTATTCTTCTTCGTAAATCTGTAGGCTTCTGACGGTGTCAGGATCTGGTCTGGTCTTTCATCAAATGCTTCACAGGAGATCTCTGACAATACCTGATAATCATAGGCAAATGCAATTGCTGTAAGTTCTGAATGAAGCTTCATATAGCGGTCATAATATCCGCCGCCATATCCGATCCGGTGACCGCTCTTATCAAATACGATACCCGGAACGATCAGGATTCCTTCTGCCGGATGAAACACCTCACAGCCTGCAGGCTCTAAGATACCATACACTCCTGCTTTCAGGTCGTCCAATCCGTGGATCTGATGAAAATGCATATGATCTCCATATACCTTGGGCACAGCAACCACTTTGCCATCTGCAAGTGCCTGTTTTATAATCTCAATCGTATCCACTTCATTATCCTGACTGACATAGATCAGCAGATTATTACAGTCTTTATATTCATTTGAATTCAGAAAACGCTCCCGGATCTTTTCCGATGCAGAAGATACCTGCTCCGGTGTTAAGGTACGTCGCTTTTGTTTATATTGTTTTCTAAGCTCTGTTTTCGTCTGTTCCATCATACTTTTTTAGTAGGATCAATATCTTCCAGTCTGGTTATGCTTCCATCCGGTTCTTTGATATCGATATTATTTAATACACTTCTCAGATTTTCTTTCATTGCAAAAATGTATTCTTGTCTGAGATTCTTCTGTTCTTCCTTTTCAGCAGGTGTAAGTCCTGCCGGAGTCTTTGATTTCTTATATAGTTCATTGATCCTTGCGATCTTTTTTTCATCCATTTCTATTCACCTGTTCATTTTTATTATTTGTAAATCAGATACTGTTTCTGTTAAATCTGATATTGTCATGTAAACATATGACATAAGTTATTTGCTATATCCATTGTTATTGCAGATATTCCTTATGTGTGATGTATCTTACAACATCAAAATTCGGCTCTTTATATGCTTTAAATAAGGTTCCGACAGATTCTCCATTTAATGCCCGGCCGAGATTCCCTATATCATCACCGGATAAAATGATCATATCTGCTCCTGAGTTTGTAGCAATCTTTGCTGCAGCGATCTTAGTCGTCATACCGCCGGTTCCATATCTGGAGCCTGCTCCCTTTGCCATTGCTTCGATCTGATCGTCGATACGTTCTACAACAGGGATCAGGGTTGCATCCGGATTGTTTTTCGGATCATCCGTATACAGACCATCGATATCCGTCAAAAGCAGCAACAGATCTGCATTGATCATATTTGCAACAATAGCAGACAAGGTATCATTATCTCCGAAATTGATATCGACTTCTTCGATCGCTACGGTATCATTTTCATTTACAACAGGAATGACATCAAGCTGAAGCAGCTCGTTAAAAGTATTTACAGCATTATGTCTGCGTTCCTGTGATGTGATTACATCAAATGTCAGAAGAACCTGAGCTGCGATCTGGTGGTATTCATAGAACAGACGCTGATATACCATCATAAGCTGTCCCTGACCAACGGCTGCACATGCCTGTCTGAGTGATGTTGTCTTTGGTTTTTTCTGAAGCCCTAATGACTTCGAACCGACACCGATCGCACCGGAGGAGACCAGTACGACATCCTTATCCTGATTTTTCAGATCACTGATGATCCGTATCAGTTTTTCAAGCTTTATGTAATCAAGACCTCCTGTTTCTTCATGGATCAAAGAAGAAGAACCGATCTTGATCACAATTCTCTTTTTATCTTTTAAGTATAAACGATCTTCCATTTTATATCTGAAACCTCACATTCTCTCATTTCCGGCTGATTCTTCCGGTATCATAAATTTTGACATAATCGCCTCAAAAACTTTTATTCCGTCAACGGCAGCGGATGTTATACCTCCTGCATATCCTGCACCCTCTCCGCAAGGATAGATGCATGTATGTGCAGAAGCCAGATTCTCATCACGTAATATCTTTATCGGCGAAGACGTTCTGGCTTCCACGCCGCTTAATACTGCATCATCATCTGCAAAACCGGGTATCACCCGGTCAAATGACAAAACACCATCTATTATAGCATCTCTGATATACTCTGGCAAACAACAATTCAGGTTGGAAAACGTATAAGTTCCCTTTATGCAAGGCTCGATCTTACCGGCCTCCGTGGACACTCTGCCCTCTCTAAAATCACCAAAACGCTGTACCGGAACTACACCTTTTCCTGCCTGATATGCCTTTTCTTCAAGCTCTCTCTGAAAATACATACCGGCAAGCGGATGATCTCCCGGATAATCTTCCGGCGTAACATTTACAACGATCGCACTGTTTGAATTATTCGCTTTTCGGTCACTGTAACTCATACCATTGACACATATTCTCCCAGGTTCTGAGGATGCATTTACAACGTAACCACCGGGACACATGCAGAAAGAATAGACTGCCCGTCCGTTCGCTGCCTGATGCACCAGCTTATAATCTGCTGTCGGCAGTAAATCTTCATAATCGGGATGATATCCGTACTGTGCTTCATTGATAAAGGTTCTTGGATGTTCAATCCGGAGTCCCATTGCAAACGGCTTCTGTTCCATCGGAATTCCACGTTTACAGAGCATTTCAAAGGTATCTCTTGCACTGTGACCGATCGCAAGTATCACCGCATTACTTTTTAATTCATATGATTCCTCAGGTGTTGAAAACTTCTTTACATCTATGAGCGTTGTTTCAGGATCAATCACTTTTATATCTGTTACAAGCTGCTCAAATCGCACCTCTCCACCGAGTCGGATGATTTCATTTCTTATATTCTTGACTATAGTCAATAATACATCTGTGCCAATATGCGGTTTATTTACATATAATATTGAAGGATCTGCACCAAATTCAACAAATGTCTTAAGAACTGCAGTCCTTCTTCCTGATTTATCCTTAATTACAGTATTTAATTTACCGTCAGAAAATGTTCCGGCTCCACCTTCGCCAAATTGAACATTACAGTTTGGATTTAACGGAAGCTCCTTTTTCCAGTATCCATTTACACAGGCTGTTCGTTCATCAACCGCCATACCACGTTCCAAAATGATCGGACGATATCCCTCTCTTGCAAGAAAAAGTCCTGCAAATAAACCTGCCGGCCCGCTTCCAATAATGACCGGTCGATACTGCATCGGTGCTGTTCCCGGCTTCGGTATCTGGTATATCGTCTCACTAGTTGACATAATATTTTTATTGTGAACTTTTCGTAATAGTTTTTCTTCGTTGTCACAGATCACATCTATAGCTGCCACATAATGGATCTGATCCTTCTTACGGCTGTCAATTGATAATTTGGCTATTTTATATGTAGGGACATACGAAAGCTTCAGATTTTTCTTAATTACAGCCTCTATGTCATCTGCCGTATAGCCAATTTTTAATTTAATATTATTTATACGAATCATATATACTCTTTCCTGCTTTCATTCCTGTGATAACTGCCCACATAAGATTATATCCACCGCATTTCCCGTCTACATCTAATAATTCTCCTGTAACATAACATCCGGGAACAACCTTTAACTCCATTGTTTCAGGATTTACAAATCTCGTGTCTGCTCCTCCACGTGTAACCTGCGCCTCTGTAATTTTTGCTGTATCTGTGATCTTAAACTGCAGATCGCAGAGTATGTCTGCCAGCTCCATCAGTTCTTTTTCAGATAATTCCCGTACATTCTTTTTTCCTATATTGCATTTCTTTATTATATATGTTCCGAGCTTTTCATGCACCAGACCATTCAAACAGGCCTGAATATTCCGTTCTGGATTGTTCTTTTTAAATGTTCTCAGATACTTTAATATATCTTCTTTATTCATAGTCGGTATCGGTGATATATGAAGCCGGACATGTCCGCCGGCTTCTAAGGCTTCACCGATCACATGGCTCTGATTGAATACTACAATGCCGGAAATACAGGTATCGGTAAACTGTACCTCTCCAAACTCCGGTTCGTTTTTTGAGTCTGAATTTTCTCCACACTCAACATAGACACCTGCTTTGCAGCGAACACCTGATAATTCAGATATATCTTCCCTGCATTTTACCTTGCATAATGCCGGATAGAACTGGTAAACAGGAACGCCTAACTGTTCCAGCAGATCTAAGCCGACATCTGTCCCACCAAGAACCGGAGCTGCCAATCCGCCACATGAAAGAACGACATTTTTTGTATGATACATGGTATTGTTTGTTTTTATCTCATAGATATGATCTTTGTTTACAGATATCTCTGTCACTTGTTCTCCGGTGTGAATTTCGATCCCATTCTTTTTTAAAGCATCAGTAAATGCCCATACAACAGTTGAAGCCTGTCTGGACATCGGATAATAATATCCATTTTCATCTGAAATCATTACACCTATCTGCTCAAAAAATGAAATTACTTTTTTATAATCAGCCGATGCTATCACCTTATAAGGGAAAAACTCATTATTACTGAAATAACAGTTTATATCAAATGCCTGATTTGCGATATTGCACTTTCCGTTTCCTGTCGCATAGATCTTCTTCCCGATCTTTTTATTCTTTTCAAGCAACAGAATTTTAAGTTGTTTTTCCGGTACCGAAGCTGTCTTTTTATCTGAAATTATATTTGGATCTGCGGCACAGACAGCCGCAGTCATGCCGGATGCTCCTGCTCCAATAACGATCATATCATATATCATTTGTTCTCTCCTTTTAAATCATCCCATATTCTAGCATTAACTGGAACATGATTCAAGGAAAGTAAATAATTCTTTTGCTTTTTGAAATTTTATCCCATTTTCTATTCTTTTTTTCATATCATTTTCCAGTTGATCCATCCGAATGTCGGTAAATTCATACAGGCTTCCTTTCTCGGTAAAAACTGCAACATAACCATTCAGATCACTGACCAGAAAATGATAGCTCTCTTCTGTAGTTTCTTCTGTCTCAGTGTTTTCTTTTTTTGATATAGTTTCGACCATATCCACGCTGTCAACTGCTTCCGTAGTTTCTTCTGAATCTGTTCTGTCAACCGTCCAGATATATTCTTCGACATTGGCCTGCCCTTTCGCTGTATCATTGCATCCGCGGGAATTCTTATAGATCGAATAAGAGCAGTAAAATGCAAATAAAAAAAGCAGCACTGCTCCGCCGATCAAAAAAAGTACTTTTTTCATATAATAATCACCTCTTATCAGTGATTATCTGCATTTTACAGCTAAATATACAAAAAAGATGTCTGCCATATCATATCCGATACGACAGACATCTTAAAAGTCTGTTTAAGTTTTAATTCCAGGTTACACTGTCTGCTTTATCTTTCTCAAAAACAGTAATCCATGTTTTTCCAGGATTCAATTTTAATTCATTGCCATCTTCTGTGTAATACTTTGTTACAGCATTTTCAGAAGACTTTTTCCATGTTACAGGAACGATCACACCATTTGATGCGTAAAGGCCTGTACCTTCACCAACCAGATCAAGCTGCTGTCTGTCATGATCGTCAATGCTGGTATAATGAGCAAACTGGATCAAAACATTTTCATACTTGAGCTGCTCATTTGTATTTCCATCTGTCTGTGGATTACCATACTGGAATCTGTAGTAGAGACCATCATCTGAGTGATATTCAAACCAAGGTGATGTATAGTTGCTGATCGGTGTATTGATCTTCTCAGCCTTTTCTCCGCCTGCAGGTGTGGTGATCTCTTCATTGAATGAAAATACACTTTCAAAGCTGTCGCTGTGTTTTGTTTCATAACCTTTCTGTTCGATTCCGGCTTTGATCTTCTCTGTATCTGTAAATACATTATGTGGAGATACCCGATCGGATGCTCTGTAATATGTTACTCCGCCTTCAGAACTTAAACCACTCAGATTATTGATTCCTGAGCTTGCAAGCTTTTCTTCACCCTGTGGTGACTGACCATAATGCATGTAGATAGCATCATACTCCATAGCGACTGTTACATAATATGGACGGCAGCTTCTGATCGAACCCAGTTTTTCAAGATTGGAATAATCATTAAAGATTCCGAGCAAACGTGTGATTCCACCTTCTACCTTCATCTCATAAACAATATCTGCCTTTCCTATATCACACTGTGGCATCGCATCAGAAATGTTATTTAACATAACAGCAATTGGACGACCATATTCTTCTGTACGATCTGTAACCCATTCTCCGGTCAGATCGTTATAAACTCCTTCATGCTGTGCTTCTGTTGCTGCCTCTGTGGCTGCTTCTGTGGTTGCTTCTGTCGTTGTGGTTTCTGTGGTTGCTTCTGTTGATGTTTCTTTCTTCCCACATCCCATAACACCAAGTGATAAAACTCCTAATGCTGCTAAAGCAATTGCATATTTAGTTTTCTTCATAATCCCTTGTGTATCCTTTCTCATTAAGTATTTGTTCCTGAAGATCTTCCATCTGTCGGCGCTCTTCCTCATCTATATGGTCATAGCCAAATAAATGAAGCATACTGTGTGCGACCAGAAATGCCAGTTCTCTGGTATTAGAGTGATTATAGCTTTCCGCCTGTTCATATACCCTGTCCATGGAGATAATGATATCTCCAAGCATCAGTTCACCTGATTCAGGATTGAAATAATCACAGGTATCCCCGTCTACAACACTAAAATCTCCGGGTTCTTTATAATCAATCAGAGGAAATGACAATACATCCGTAGGTGCATCGATATTTCTCTGACAATTATTGATAGTCTGTATGCCTGAATTATCTGTGAGCAATACATAAATCTCACAGTCATATGGGCATTTTATAAAATCCAGTGCCTGTCCGATCACTGTCTCAATCACATGTTCATAATCAGACACCCGGATTTCTCCATATTCATTTTCGATATTTAAAGACATTGTACATCCTTACCTTTTTCTTTTATTATTTCGATTCTCTCCGTATCGTCTGATTTCATTTGAATTACGGTCGTTCTGCTCTGAATGTTGTTTCTTCTGCCTGCTCTGTTTTTCTTCATAAACCTCATAGGCATTTACGATCTTCTGTACAAGCGGGTGTCTTACAACATCAAGGCTTGTCAGATGACAGACACTGATTTCTTCTATATTTTTGATAACCGTCAGTGCAACCTCAAGTCCTGATCTAGTCTCAAAAGGAAGGTCTTTCTGAGAAAGATCGCCGGTGATAATTGCTTTTGAGCCAAATCCGATACGAGTTAAGAACATCTTCATCTGTGCCGGAGTTGTGTTCTGTGCTTCATCAAGCACGATATAAGCATTATCCAGAGTACGGCCTCGCATATATGCAAGCGGGGCAACCTCGATCAGTCCTTTTTCCATATTCTTTGCAAATGATTCCGGACCCATGATCTCATAGAGCGCATCATAAAGCGGTCTTAAATATGGATCGACCTTGCTTTGCAGATCTCCGGGCAGAAAGCCTAATTTCTCGCCTGCTTCGATTGCCGGCCGTGTCAATATAATACGGTTCACTTCACCATTTTTAAATGCAGTGATCGCTTTAGCCATTGCCAGATATGTCTTACCGGTTCCCGCAGGGCCTACACCGAATACGATCATGGATTTGTCAATCGCATTTACATAAGCCTTCTGACCATGTGTTTTCGGTTTGATCGGCTTACCGTTGATCGTATGACAGATAATGTCCCGATCCAGATCTGCAATATTTTCCTGTGTCTCCTGTGGATGTTCTTTGGACATGGCTATCGTATAATCGACCTTCTGTTCATCGATGACCGTTCCTCTTGCCGCAACAGCAAACAACTGAACCAGGACTCGGACAGCCTGTTCGACATCTTTTTCTTCACCTGAAACTTTCAGTTTATCATCACGCAGGATCATTGAAACATGAAATGCCTTTTCTATTTTTTTTGCATGTACATCAAATTGTCCAAATACATTTTGAATGTATTCGGACATAACAGTAATTGATTTGCTGAATTCACTCAAGTGTCTGCTCCTCGCTTATTATCTGTAATTCATGCGGGACACCGATCAGCTGTTTTACAGTGATGTCACCAACTGCATAGCACGAGTCCTCACTACAGGTTATTTTAACATTTTTTTCTATTATTTGCACCCCTTTTTCTTGCAAATTGCTAATATAACGGTTTAATTTTTCCTGCATTTTATCTGTAGCTTCTTTCTCCGATAATTTTTCTATCATCAGTGTGTATTCTTTGACGGTAGTTTTTTTAATCTCAAACGGCAGATAAAGATTTTTCCCTATGTGCATTTTTTTATCGTCACTTATACGATCAAATGAATCATAAGAACATTTTGGTACATAAGGTGTAAAATCATACTTTAACAATCCAAAGGAATAATATTTTTTCTCATTTCCTGTATATTCTTTTACATAATTTGTTCTGGGAATATTTTCATCATAATGATACACACAGATACCATAAACCTCCCCTTCTGCTGACACATAATTTGTATCCATTACTTCATTATTATCATCATACAGATAGACAGCTCCGGATATCAGAACATCTCCTTTTTTTACATCATCACCAGCTTTGACAACCGGTGTACCGGATGCCGTAACGATTTCTGATATTGTGCAGTCCTTTGATGCAATGATATTGCACGGATCTTTCATCGAGATATCTGTAAATACATTCAAGGTCTCCGTGATCTCTACAGACAACCTTGTTCCTGTAAGCGCACATGATATCCATGCGATATCTTCAAAATCTTTTCGGAGATTCTTCTCAAGCTCAGCGCAGTCTACTTTTGATTTCAGAGTTCCGGTCTGCACATAATATTCATTGATATGCTGTAGTATTTCATCCGATGTGTAATCTGATTCACCGGATACGGAAATCTCCCATATAAATAACGATTGTATATATACCAGAATTGCAAACAAGATAAACCCAATCACAAACGGAATTCTTTTTTTATTATTTCGGATAAACTGCCGGATACCATATTCTTTCAGGATTTCTACTTCACTTCCGGTTTTGAGTGCCGGTTCTTTTAAGTGTGCTATATCCTTAGCTGCAACAAAAAAGAAGATTTCATTCTCTTTCTGCTCCAGATCCCAAAGTTTAATATCTCTCGCTTTGCATAGATTTATAAAACGGTTTACATGAACGCTGCGAATATGTATTTTTGCAAAACCATACAGATACCTTAATATAATATCAAACATCCGGTTTCCCCCTTTTATGTATACAGCATATTATTCATAATTGATATATAGAATGTTGCCTGATATCTTCAGTTCTTCCGGACAGTAATATTCAATTTTCAGGCAAATTCCATTTATTGAAATCGTATTCTTTTTTGTTTTTATTAGGATCTGGGTATCCGAACAGGATATAATACATTTATAGTTTTCAATATAGATAATGTGGTTATCATGTACTGTGATTTTAGACGAACTTTTTTTAATATCCGGCGTGACATCCGGCATATCATATAGACTGTTATGATTAAATGGAAGCTGCATAATCTGATACCCAACCAACTTTATATCTATATTATGTTGGTTGGGTATCAGATTATGCCTTACTCTTTATTCTCTTTAAGATTATGGACGCAGATAAAGTTTACCAGGACTGCATTTCCTACAATAAAACCATAAGCAACAGCCTTTAATATATTTCCGGTCATATCCCCAAATGCAAAAATGCTTAAGATCAATGCTCCCCAGGCAAAGATCATTGCAAGAATGTTTATTGCGTTTTTCATATTTATTTCTCTCCTTTCGCATATTAATTTTATCATAATGATATGTGACTGTCACTGTCAACTTTTTTGCGTAAGAGAGCCAAGCACAGATAGATATCTTCCACAACCACAAGAAAATTACTTTGTAATTTTCTCGTGGTTATTGCGGCAGTCGCCGAGGTCTCGTGTAAACACAGACTTCGGCTCGTTGCTCGCGTAAAAAAAGAGTACCGATTGCTCGGTACTCAAAAAAATCATATTTACTAATCCAAACTATAGATTATTTATATTTGCGCTTTCTAGCTGCCTCTGATTTCTTTTTACGTCTAACGCTTGGCTTTTCGTAATGTTCTCTCTTACGAATCTCCTGCTGGATACCAGCCTTCGCACAATTTCTCTTGAATCTGCGAAGAGCGCTATCTAATGTTTCGTTTTCTTTAACTATTACATTTGACATTCTCTCACCTGACCTCCCTCCAGTTGTGTACTATGCTAATAAAATAACAACTGTTTGGGTATTATTTAAGCACGAAGTCAATTATAACATATATTATTGAAACGTCAACAAAAAATTTTATTATTTTCTATTTTTAGGCATTTAACTGTTCTTTGGCTGTTTCTGCTGCTTTTGCAAGTGCATCTGCGATACCGGCAGGATTCTTTCCACCGGCCTGCGCCATGTTTGGACGACCACCGCCGCCGCCACCTACAAGTGCTGCAGCCGCTTTGATGATATTTCCTGCATGTGCACCCTTCTTTACAGCATCATCTGTTGCCATAGCGATCAGATTTACTTTACCATCCTTTGCAGAGGCAAGAACGATAACAGATGTACCAAGCTTGTTCTTGAAATCATCACCAAGATTACGAAGTGCGTTCATATCGGTATCTTCTACACTTGTAGCAAGAACCTTTACGCCATTTACATCTACTGCATCTGCAAGTGCATCTCCGGCAGAATTCTTTGCCAGCTTATCCTTTAACTTGGAGTTTTCAGATGTCAAAGCCTTGATCTCAGCGAGCATTGTCTCGATCTTTTCAGCCAGCTTTGCAGGCTCGGTTTTTGCTGCCTTTGCTGCTGCTTTTAACTCATCTTCCATCTCTTTATAATAATTAAATGCGCCAACGGAAGTCAGTGCTTCGATTCTTCTGACACCGGCAGCAACGCCCATTTCAGAGATGATCTTAAACGTTCCGATCACTCCTGTATTTGGAACATGGGTACCGCCACAGAATTCAACGGAGAAATCACCCATGGATACAACACGAACCTTCTCACCGTACTTGTCACCAAACAATGCCATAGCACCTGTCTTCTTGGCATCTTCAATGCTCATAACTTCTGTCTTAACCTTAAGATCCTTATCAATCTGTTCATTTACGATTGCTTCCACCTTGGCGATCTCCTCAGGAGTCATAGCCTGGAAATGCGTAAAATCGAATCTTAAACGATCTTCGGATACATAGGAACCAGCCTGTTCTACATGATCACCAAGAACCAGCTTTAATGCTTTCTGGAGCAGATGTGTTGCGGAATGGTTCTTACAGATCAGTGCACGTCTGTCTGCTGTAACAGAAAGCTTTGCTGTACTTCCATTCTTTAATTCACCGGATTCAACATAACCGAGATGTGCGATCTTATCACCGGCAACCTTGATCGTATCTTTAACGATGAAACGTCCGCTCTCTGTCTCGATCACACCGGTATCACCGATCTGGCCACCCATAGTAGCATAAAATGGTGTCTCTGCTGTGATAATAGAACCGTTTGTACCTTCAGAAATAACATCAACCAGTTCAGATGTTACCTGATCGCC
>DJPV01000045.1:0-17713 GCA_002437435.1 Lachnospiraceae bacterium UBA6403
GATATCTCAGAGCAGATCTCACTGGCATCCAAGGAAGCATCCGGAACAGGAAATATGAAGTTCATGTTAAATGGTGCGGTTACTCTTGGAACCCGTGATGGTGCAAATGTAGAGATCGGAGAGCTGGTTGGTGAGGATAATATTTATTTCTTCGGTGAATCCAGTGAAGAAGTGATCGAGCACTATGCAAAGGCAGATTATGTGGCAAGAGAGTATTATGAAAAACCTGAGATCAAGAAGCTGGTAGACTTCATCGTGAGTGATGAGCTGCTTGCGATCGGTCAGAAAGAATCTCTTACCAGACTTCATAACGAGTTGATCGTGAAAGACTGGTTTATGACACTGCTTGATGTCTGTGATTACATTCAGACAAAGGAACAGGTGCTTGCCGATTATGAAGATCGTATGGGCTGGGCAGAGAAGACTCTCGTAAATATAAGTAAGGCAGGATTTTTCTCCTCTGATCGTACGATCGCAGAATATAATAAAGATATCTGGAAGCTGTAAAATGTGTTAAAATAAGATATATATTTCCACCATAGAAAGGCGTTGATAGATATGTACAAGATATTGATCGTAGATGATGAGAAGATAGAAAGAAATGGTATCCGGTTTCTCTTAAAAAAACTGAATCTGGAATTTGAGATTGCAGAAGCGGTAAATGGTGTGGATGCACTTGAGAAGCTGGAGAAAGAAGATTTTGATATCCTGCTTACAGATGTAAAGATGCCTTTCATGGATGGAATCGAACTGATCGACCATGTTGTGAAGGAAAAGAAAAAGCTTCGCACAGTCATATTCAGCGGTTGCAATGAATTTGACTATGCAAAGAAAGCAATTCGGCTGGGTGTTGTTGATTATATTTTAAAGCCGGTCGATCCAAATGAATTCAAGAATACCCTGAATAAGGTTGTAAATGAACTGGAAGAAGCAAAGGCTTCGGACGAGCTGAAGAACAAGAGCATGGAATTCTTATATGAGCATGCACTCTATATGCTGTTAAACGGCACGGATGTTACGAAACTCAGACAGGAATACAGTGGACTGTCACTTGACCTGGGGAAATTCAAGAATATGCTTTTGGTGGAATTCAATCATGATTTCTTCGGCAGACGTGGCGTGGATTTCAAAGAGAATGAGAACTTAAAGACACTTGGAATCCTGCAATATCTGAACCTGAACCAGCAGCAGGAGATCCTGTTCTTAGGGGATGAGATGAATATTCTCCGTAAGGCAAATGAGATCGTAAAGATCATCAAAGCCGATTATGATGCGGACTGTTATATTGCGATATCTTCTGATATCGGGGATCTGTCCGAGGTCGCAGATAAGATGGAAGAGCTGGAAGTGCTGATGGAGAACAAATTCTACCATCCGGAGATCCATGTATTTTATCCGAACATGGAGGGCGAGACTCCGGGTATTATTCAGTTCGATGATGATACCTTTATGAAACAGATGAAACAGGATATCAAGATGAAGGATGTGGAAGCACTCCGGGAGCATTTTCAGAGATTCTGTGAGAAGTACAGACATAAGACAGAGTATTCCCAGATCTATATCAAGTTCCTGTTTTCGAATCTGATGAAGGATATCTATGGAAGCATCGACGAGACAGATGAAGCAGAGTTGAATAAAGACATTGAGAAATTATATATGGCGACAGATTTTCAGGTGCTGATGGAGCTTGTAGAAGATGCAATTCGGAGACTGGAAACCTGTTTTGCAGGAAAGACACAGACAGCACATCGGGAAGTAGAACTGGTGAAGCAGTATATTTACCGAAACTATGGAAGTGAGCTTGGAATCGATATGCTGGCAGATATGGTACATCTTGCACCGAGTTATCTAAGTACGGTATTTAAAAAAGAGACCGGACAGAATCTAAGCAAATTCATCAAGGCATACCGGATGGAACAGGCAAAGGATATGTTAGAGAACAGCATGACGAAGATCGTAGATATCAGTGTGGAATGCGGATATCCGAATGTGTCTTATTTCTGTTCCAGCTTCCGTGAGTTCTTTGGCGTAAGCCCGCAGAAATTCAGAGAGAGCGGAGGGCAGGCGGATGCATAAAGAACGGATTGATAAAAGGTTAAAAAGAAATTTTCAGAATCTGCGATTGTCCCGTAAGCTGTTAGTCATTTATATACTTGCCGGGTTTCTGCCGATCATGATCACGCTGACGATCACCTACCATGAGATGAAGAAGATCCTGTGGGATCGAGAGACGATGATCCTGGAATCGTATCTGACACAGACAACAGATGCACTTGATAATGAACTGGAAATCTATAATAATCTTTCCAATTACATATCCTATAATCAGTCGATCGCGAAGATCTTAAGCTCGGATCAGAGCACATATCAGAATTATGAGCAGGTGGCAAATGTCATAGATCCCCTGCTTTCTTCTATTATGTATTTTCATGATGATGTAAAACAGGTAACGATCTACACGGATGCCTGTCAGGTGAAGCACGGCAGTACGATCGCACCGCTCACAACACTTGAAAATGAAGAAGAAAATTATGGGATGGTTGGAGATAATCAGATCCACTGGATCGTGAACGGGCAGGATAAGACTGCTTATTCTTTAAACCGCATGGCGATGCTGGAACAGAAAAAAGCAAAAGGTCTGCTCTATGTAGGTGTAGATTACGACAGCGTGTTCCAGCCATTTAACAATGATACGATCTTTGATAATTACGGAGTTGTAATAGAGGATGCAGAAGGTAACTGTATTTTCAGGAAAGGTGTATTTACGGAAGAAAAACAGCCATATGAATTATCAGAAGAACAGTTTTTTGCGGCTGTAGAGCAGAAAGATTCCGGTTATCAGTTCATTAAGCGGGAATCAAAGGCTTCCGGATGGAAAATCTGGATCTATAAGCCGGATCGTCTGATCATTTCTTCGATCCAGCCGATCTTAATGATCGCAGCAGTTGCAATTCTGGTCAGCCTGATCGCAGCGGTGGCATGTATCCGTATAATCTCTGAGTTTATAACGAAGCGTATCAGTAAGCTTCAGAAAAAGATGCGCAATCTGGAAACCGGAAATCTGGGTATGGAGATTGAAAATGACAGTACAGATGAGATCGGTGATCTGATCAATGGTTATAACAGCATGACGAAGCGGCTGGATGCTACGATCAATGAGGTATATCGGAGCAAGATCAAAGAAAAAGAATACGAGATGCGTGCATTGCAGGCACAGATCAATCCGCATTTCCTGTATAATTCTCTGTCCATTATTAACTGGAAAGCATTAGAAGCCGATCAGGAAGATATCAGCCGCATCACGTTGTCATTATCAACCTTTTACAGGACAGCATTAAATAAGGGAAAGAATATCCTGCTTGTCCGGGATGAGATCGCGAATATTAAGGCATATCTGGATATTCAGCTTACGATGCACGATGACAGCTTCGATGTTATCTATGATATCGATGATTCTATTCTAAAATATGAGACACTAAACCTGATCTTACAGCCGATCCTTGAAAATGCCATTCATCATGGTGTAGATCTGAAACAGGATGGCAGAGGAGAGATCCGCATCAGTGGAAAAGCAGACGATAAGGATATCTGGTTTACAGTATCCGATAACGGCGTCGGCATGACAAAAGAGCAGGCAGACATGATATTGACAGCTGATTCGAAAGGCTATGGTGTGCGAAATGTCAATGAGCGTATCAAGCTGTATTATGGATCAGAATATGCGGTTTGTATCGACAGTGAAGTCGGCAGGGGAACTACCGTCACGATACATTTTCCAAAAGAACTGCATGCAGAATAGAGGATTCTGCATGTAGTTTTTTCATATCATATTGCGTTTCTTATATCAAAAAACCAACATTCATAAAAAACCAACATGTTTCTAAAATTATTGATATATACGGTAACCCCGTTCCTTTTTATAATAATGTCATAAGGTAAAGGTACTGCAAAAGTATTAAAAAACAAACAAAAAACATGACTTATTTAAAGGAGGAACGGTTATGAAGTTTAGAAAGTATGCAGCTATTGCACTGGCAGGAGCTATGTGCATGTCATTACTCGCAGGATGTGGAGATAAGAAGGATGATACATCCAAGGATTCCACAACAGCATCAAATGCAGAGGCTACATCAGGAGAGAGCACCGATGCATCCACAGAAGAAGAAAACATCAAAGCGACAATTACGGTATGGAGTCCTGCGGAGGATCAGTCACCGGATTACGGTGAGTGGCTTCAGGGAAGATGTGATGCATTTAATAAAGAGCATCCAAACTGGGATCTTACATTTGAATATGGTACATGTAGTGAAGCAGATGCAGGAAAAACTGTAACACAGGATGTATCAGCATCCGCAGATGTATATATGTTCGCAAATGACCAGTTACAGACCCTGATCGACGCAAATGCGATCTCAGAGTTAGGCGGAAGCACAGCAGACTATGTAAAGTCAACAAACTCACAGGCGGTTGTTGATTCTATCACATCAGACGGTGGAATCTACGGTGTTCCATTTACAACAAATACATGGTTCTTATACTACAACAAGAAAGTTTACTCAGACAGTGATGTAAAGAGCCTTGACACAATGCTTGAAAAAGGAAAGGTTGCTTTCCCACTTACAAACGGCTGGTATAATGCAGCATTTTATCTTGCAAACGGCTGTACATTATTTGGTGATGGTACAGACAACGATGCAGGAATCAACTTTGGCGGAGACAATGGTAAGGCTGTTACAGATTACCTTGTAGACCTTGTAGCAAACAAGAACTTCGTAAATGATGAATCCGGTGTTGGTATCTCCGGTATGACAGATGGTTCTATCGCAGCTATGTTCTCAGGTTCATGGGATTATAAGGCATTACATGATGCACTTGGTGATGATCTTGGAATCGCAGCAATGCCTACAGCAAAGATCGGCGGAGCTGACAAGCAGTTACTTTCATTTGCAGGCTCAAAGGCAATCGGTGTAAATCCAAACTGTGAATACCCACAGGTAGCTGTAGCACTTGCCCTGTATCTTGGTAACGAAGAATCACAGCAGTCACACTACGAAGCAAGAAGCATCGTACCATGTAATACAAATCTTTTAGAGAGTGATGCAATAAAGAATGATGCATTAGTAACAGCTCAGAATGAAACTTTCAACAATACATCAATGATCCAGCCATTCGTATCTAAGATGGGTAACTTCTGGACACCGGCAGAGAACTTTGGTAAATCACTTTTAAATGGTGAAGTTACACATGACAATGCTGCTGAGCAGACAGAAGCATTCAATACATCATTGAACACAGATGTAGCAGAGTAAAAATAAACAGATCATAAGACAGAGTGTTCCATTTCCACATGGGTGGTGGAACACTTTATCTTATGAAAGAAACATAAAAACGCAATATTTACTTTGAGACGGAGGTGTCAGGATGGCTGAAGCAACAGTAAGCAAAAAGAAAAAAATAAGACGAAGTGATTATCCATATACTGTTTTCAAGGCCATGAAAAATGGTGATTGGATCACCAGATTATCGTTCCTGATCATGGGATTCGGAAACATTGTCAGAAAACAGTTTGTAAAAGGTATATCATTTCTGGTACTTGAGAGCATATTTATCTACTTCATGGTAAAAAATGGAGCCTCACTTCTGGTTGATTTCTTCCATCTGGGAGGAGCAGAACAGGAGAAGGTGTGGAATGATGCAAAGGGTGTATTTGAATATACACAGGGTGACAATTCCCTTTTAATGTTATTATATGGAGTAGCCACAGCATTTATTATATTTGCATTTGTCTGCCTCTGGGTAGTCAGTGTCGAGAGTGCATATCGTGCACAGTGCCTGCGTGATGCAGGAAAGAAAGTTCCGGGATTTACAGATGATATTAAGAGTTTATTTGATAAGAACCTTCATATGTTTCTGCTTCCGCTTCCGGTACTTGGAATTGTTATCTTTACGATCCTGCCACTCGTATTCATGATCTGTATGGCATTTACAAATTACAGTAAGCTGGATTCCCATACAGTATTGTTTAACTGGGTAGGACTGAAAAACTTTGCTAAGATTTTGAACTTTAATGATGCAGTCGGAAGCACATTCTGGTCGGTTCTCGGATGGACACTGGTATGGGCAGTTGCTGCGACATTTACCAACTATATTTTCGGTATGATCCTTGCAATGGTCATCAATAGAAAAGGAACAAGATGCAAGGCTGTGTGGAGATCGATCTTCATGTTATCCGCGGCTGTTCCACAGTTCGTATCCCTGCTTTTGATGCGTACGATCTTCAGTCAGAACGGTATCGTAAATACTTTATTACTGAATCATCATATCATCGACAGTGCGATTCCATTCTGGAGCAATGCAACCGTTGCGCGTATCATGGTTATCGTGATCAATATCTGGATCGGTATTCCATTTACCATCATGCAGGTAACCGGTATCTTACAGAGTATACCGGAAGATATCTATGAGGCAGCAAAAGTGGATGGAGCAGGACCTGTGAAGATCTTCTTTAAGATCACACTTCCATACATGTTATTCGTAACAGCTCCATATCTGATCACAACCTTTGCAGGTAATATTAATAACTTCAATGTAATCTATCTTCTGTCAAATGGAGCACCGACTCCGGTTGGAAAGACAGCAGGAAAGACCGACCTTCTGGTTACATGGCTCTACAAGCTGACAGTTGATAATCAGTATTATAACTTAGGTGCAGTTATCGGTATCATGACATTCATCGTTCTTGCGATCGTATCACTGATCACCTATCATAATACAACATCTTATAAAGACGAGGAGGGATTCCAGTAATGGCTAAATTAGATAAGAATATAAATGGAAAGCGGAAGTTTACACCATCGGATATTGTTGTTCATGTTATACTGGTAATCCTTTCCGTGATCTGGGTGCTCCCGATCCTGTGGATCATTTTGATCAGCTTTCGTGGAGAAAAGGGACAGTATGTATCGACATTGCTTCCAAAGACTTATACAATTGAAAATTACATGAAATTATTTTCAGATACCGGTATATTGAACTTTCCGAAGATGTTCATGAATACTTTGATTATTGCGATCTTCTCCTGTATAATATCTACAGTATTTGTACTGGCGATGTCATACTGTATGTCAAGAATGCGTTTCCGTCTGAGACGTCCATTTATGAATGTAGCATTGATCCTTGGCATGTTTCCTGGATTCATGGCTATGATCGCAGTTTATTACATCTTAAAAGCAATCGGACTGTCAGAAGGATCCCTGATCCGTGTTGCCCTGATCCTGGTTTATTCCGGTGGTGCAGGCTTACAGTTCTACATTGCAAAAGGTTTCTTCGATACGATCCCGAAGACGATCGAGGAAGCAGCATATCTGGATGGAGCAACCAGATGGCAGTCATTTACAAAAATTATTATTCCATTAAGCCGTCCGATCATTGTATATACGGTTTTGAATTCCTTCCTCGCTCCATGGATCGATTTTGTGTTTGCAAAGGTTATCTGCCGTGCAAATAAAGACTACTATACCGTATCCATCGGTCTGTGGAATATGTTAGAGAAAGAATATGTATACCAGTGGTTCAATTCCTTTGCAGCCGGTGCCGTGCTGATCTCAGTTCCGATCATTGTTCTGTTCATGTTCATGCAGAAGTGTTATCGTGAGAGTTTCTCCGGTGGCGTAAAGGGTTAGAAACCAATATGATTATTTGCTTATAGTATGGTTGAAACAGAGGAATGTATATGATTACAGGTTCGTATTTGAAAAAGATTATTTCATGTGTGCTGATTATAAATTTATTAATCTTATGTGGATGCGGTGATTCCGGGGCTTCCCCCTCCACCCAGGATAAAGCGGAGACAAAAGAAGAATATGAAGCTGCGTTATATACAGCCCGTACGACACCATACGGAAAATATCCTGAACAGCTTACCTATACACTGGGTAAGCTGTCGGGAGCAAATAATTCCAATCTTCCTGATGGAGAAACATACGAGAATAACGCTTATACAAGGCTGTTAAATGAAATGCTGAATGTCCAGAATCAGGATGTGTTCGAGGCAATGGATGAGCAGTACACAGATAATGTATCCATGGTGATCGCACAGAATGATCTTCCGGATGTAATGATCGTGGAGGATCTGGATGAGCTTCAGTATCTGGTCGATAATGATATGATCGCAGATCTGACAGACAGCTATAATAACTGTATGAGTGATACGATCAAGAACATCTATGGAAGCTATGGCGGAGATATCCTTGATAAGGTGACTTTCGATGGCAAGATCATGGCGATACCGGAAACGAATATCTCGGACGGACCGAATCTGATCTGGCTTCGGAAAGACTGGATGGATGCACTTGGACTGTCTGCACCGAGAACGCTCTCGGATGTGGAGGAGATCATAAGACAATTTATAGAAAAAGATCCCGGACATAATGGGGCAGGAAATACCGTAGGGCTTGTGTGTGATACCAGTCTCTGCGGCGGTTGTGGTTATAGCAGTGAATATACGTTGGATATCATATTTGCAGCATATGGTGCATTCCCGAAACAGTGGATCTATGATGAGGATGGAAATGTTGTCTATGGTTCGGTTCAGCCGGAAGCGAAAGAGGCACTTTCCCATATCCATGAATTATACAAAGAGGGAATTCTGGATCAGGATTTCCTGCTTCGGACAAGCAGTAATCTGATCGAGCTGATCGTGAATGGTCAGTGCGGTTCTTTCTTCGGCCCGTGGTGGGCACCGAACAATCCGCTGATGCAGGCGGTGGAACAGAATAAGGATGCCGAGTGGCAGCCATATCTGATCGCAACAGAGAAATCCGGACTTACCAGTTATCATACACAGAATCCTTCCGGTAAGTTTATCGTTGTACGGAAAGACTATGAATATCCTGAGATCGTATGTAAAATTATCAGTGTATTATTTGATTATCTGCGGTATAATGACAGAGACAATCAGGAGATTGTTGATTATTATAAGGAAAATGTAGACCCTACCGCCAGACCACTTGCGATCAATGTTGATTACAACAATGCTTTACAGATCTGTTATGGAGAACTGAATCATGTATTTGCAGGAGACAAATCCGCGGATGATCTGAATGTGCTGGAATATTCCTATTATGAAGCATGTGAATCGTATCTGAAGAATGAGGAGAATGCCAGTGCGGAAGACTGGGCGGCTTATACTTCCCGTATCACAGCCTGTAAGATCTTAAACGATGGACGAACGAAGAAAGTAGTGTCGTTATATTTTGGAGAAACGGAAACCATGGTCACAGACTGGTGGAGTCTTGAGAATCTGGAAAGTGACACCTATCTGAAGATCGTAACCGGTGAGAGTTCGCTCGATGATTTTGACCGTTTTGTCACGAACTGGTATCAGAACGGCGGTGAGACGATCACAAAAGAGGTACAGGCGGAGATAGGACAGGATAAGTAAAGCTATGTATTATGATCTGACAAAAGGAAAGATAACAAAATCTCTGCTGTTATTCGCCCTGCCAATGATGGCGGGCGATATCTTGCAGCAGGCATATAATCTCGCAGACACGCTGATCGTTGGCAGGGTACTTGGCAAAAATGCACTTGCAGCAGTCGGATCTGCGTATACGTTAATGACGTTTCTGACCTCCATTTTTATTGGTCTTGCACTTGGAGCAGGAACGTTATTTTCTATTTACAGAGGAAAACAAAATGACGAAGATCTGCGTACTGCGATCGTACATGGTTTCGGACTGACGATGCTATGTACGCTTGTGATTAATCTGCTGGTCTATCTGTTTATCGATCCGATCCTGTATTTTCTTCGTGTACCTGCGGATGTATGGGATGGGATGCGGACATATCTGCTGGTGATATTTGCCGGACTGTTTGCAACCTCGGTTTATAACTTTTTTGCCTGCCTGCTCCGGGCACTGGGGAATTCTACCGTTCCGGTTATCTTTCTGCTGGTGTCGACGGTAGTCAATATCGGACTGGATCTGTTATTTGTCGCAGTCTTTTCCTATGGGATTGCAGGGGCTGCTGCCGCGACGATCATAGCACAGTATATATCAGCAGTTGGTATCACGATCTATGTTCTGTGTGACTGTAAGAAACTGCTGCCGAAGCGGGAGAATCTGCATTTTGACCGGAAGATCGCAGGGGATATCCTGAACTTATCGTCTATGACCTGTATCCAGCAGTCGATCATGAACTTCGGTATCCTGATGATACAGGGACTGGTGAACAGCCTTGGTGCAGTCACGATGGCAGCATTTGCAGCGGCAGTCAAGATCGATACCTTTGCCTATCTTCCGGCACAGGATTTCGGTTCTGCCTATGCAACCTTTACGGCCCAGAACTATGGCGCGGGAGATAAGAAGCGGATAAAAGAAGGAACGAAGCAGGCATTTCTGCTCTCCGGTATATTCTGTGCTGTGATATCAGCACTGGTATTCCTGTTTGCAGAGCCGCTTATGAAGATATTTATCAGTGCGAAGGAAACGGATGTCATTGCTTCCGGCGTGCTGTATCTGAGAGTGGAAGGTGCATGTTATATCGGTATTGGCTTCCTGTTCTTACTATATGGTTACTTCCGGGCAGTCAAGAAGGCCGACATGTCGGTGGTGCTTACCGTTCTGTCGCTTGGAACTCGTGTCGTGCTGGCGTATGCACTGTCACCATTTATCGGTGAAGTCGGTATCTGGATGGCGATCCCGATCGGCTGGGCGCTCGCAGATATTGTGGGAATTATCTGTCTGAGGAGGACGATTGTACATAGTAAAATAATGTGATATTGTGAGCATAGATTATTTAATGCATTTCTCAAAGACGCATCCGTATGGGCTAATAATTTGCGTTCATTATAATGATGCTGTTGAGATTTATCGTAAACGGAAATTTTGCATTTGGAGGTATGGTTATATGACAGAAAGAGAAAAAATGGTTTCAGGATCGATCTATGATCCGTCGGATGATGAATTATTAAAATTAAGACAGAACGCACATCGGTTGAGTAAAGAATACAATGACTGCTTCGAGACAGACGAGAAGCGGGAGAAGATTCTGGCGGATCTGGTTCCGAATAAAGGTAAGAATGTATATCTTCAGGGACCGGTTCAGTTCGATTATGGCTGCTTTACCGAGATCGGGGAGAACAGTTATGCGAACTTTAATTTTACCTGTCTGGACTGTGCGCCTGTTAAGATCGGCTGCAATGTATTTATGGGACCGAATGTTTCCCTGCTGACACCTATGCATCCGTTCCGATTTCAGGAGCGTAATATTTATAAGAGAGAAGATGGCGTGTACACAGACCGGGAGTATGCGAAGCCGATCATGATCGGAGACAACTGCTGGCTGGCAGGAAATGTAACAGTATGTGGCGGCGTAACGATTGGAAGCGGTTCTGTGATCGGAGCCGGAAGTGTGGTTACAAAAGATATCCCATCGGGAGTACTGGCTGCCGGAAATCCATGCAGAGTCATTCGTGAGATCACGGAGGAAGACCGTTTAAAGTAGAATATAAGATAATATGAAAACCATTTTCAATTTGTGTTGACAAAGTATAATTTTGTGATAAAATGAAAATGGTTTTCATATTGGAGGAGGATGTTGTATTGGCAAAAACACAATATAAAACAAAACAAATGGCAGAATTGAAAGCCTTTTTGCAAACAGTTCCGGGCAGGCATATCACAGTGAACGAAATTTGTGAGCATTTTAAAGAGCAGGGAATTGCAGTGGGAACAACCACAATATACAGACATCTGGAGAAGATGGTGGAAGAAGGTGTAGTTGCCAAATACATAGTTGATAAAACAAGCAGTGCCTGTTTTGAGTACATAGGAGAACAAAAAAGTGAATCGAATGTTCCGTGTTATCATTGTAAATGTGAAAAATGTGGTAAACTGATCCATCTGCAGTGTAATGAGGTTGAAAGTCTGAGGGAGCATATAATGGTGCATCATGATTTTCAGATAGATTCTGTTCGTACGGTCTTCTATGGAATATGCAGTGACTGCAGAGAATAGTAATATGCGAGATAGGAGGAATAGATTTATGAATAGAAAAAAGAAACAGATTGCTTCATTTATACTTTGTTCTTTTTTTGTAATTTCTACATTTATTTCTCTTTTTTATATTGTAAAAGAAGATACACATCAATGTTCCGGAAATGATTGTCCGATCTGTGCCTGTATAAAGCAGGCAGAGCAGACTTTGAACAATTTAAAGACAGGAACAATGATTCTTATTTTATCGATACCGGTAACAGCGTTTTTGAGCATAATGTTGTCTGACGGATATCGGTATATCTTGACCACATCGTTGGTAAGTCAGAAAATCAGATTGAATGATTGAATAAAATGATCCAGTGAAAGGGGTATTTTCACTTAATGCAGATACCCTTTTATTTGTGTACCATTTTTTATTTAAATTGGAGGTTTTATTCATGAAAAAATTATTATTAATAGTAGCTACGGTAATTTTGGGAGCATTTTGTTTTACTGCATGTGGCACAGCAGAGACAACAGGAAGTACAACAGAGAAAACAGATACAGATCAGGCAAATGTATCTACGGAGCAGGAATCACCGGATACAGATAAGCCGGTAAAGGTTGTTACAACGATCTTTCCGGAATATGACTGGGTACGGGAAATCGCGGGAGACGAATTATCCCATGTTGATATTACGATGTTATTAGATAATGGTGTTGATCTTCACAGCTATCAGCCAACAGCAGATGATATTATGAAAATTTCAGACTGTGACCTGTTTATATATGTTGGCGGTGAATCAGATGCATGGGTTGAAGATGCGTTGAAGGAAGCCGTGAATAAGGATATGAAGGTAATTAATCTGTTAGATGTACTTGGCAGTTCGATCAAGGAAGAAGAAGTTGTAGAAGGCATGGAAGCCGAAGAGGAGGAAGAAAGTGAAGAAGGAGAAGAAGAACCGGAATATGACGAGCATGTCTGGTTGTCATTGAAAAATGCAAAGATATTATGCGAGGCAATTGCTTCTGATCTGGCTGATATTGATGCTGCTCATGCGGATGTATATAAACAGAACGAACAGACATATGCAGATAAACTGGAAGCTCTGGATAAGAAATATCAGGCTGCTGTAAAGGAAGGAAACAAAGATACAATTTTGTTCGGGGACCGTTTCCCATTCCGATATATGGTAGATGATTATGGGCTGAAATACTATGCAGCCTTTGTTGGTTGTTCTGCAGAAACGGAAGCAAGTTTTGAAACAATTTCATTCCTTGCTAAGAAAGTGGATGAACTTGGGCTTACTTCGGTATTGACTATTGAAAAATCGGATCAGAAGATTGCAAAGACGATTATTGACAATACAAAAGATAAAAACCAGACAATTCTGACATTGGATTCCATGCAGTCAACTACATCGGATGATGTAAAGAATGGAACCACTTATTTATCAATTATGGAAAATAACCTTTCTGTATTGAAAGAAGCATTGCAGTAGGAGGAAATATGGCACAAATAATCTGTCGGAATTTATCAATTGGATATGAGGGCAGAGCAATTATGCAAAATATCAACTTTTCTGTAAATAAAGGGGACTATCTGTGTGTTGTTGGGCAAAATGGATCAGGAAAATCCACACTTATGAAGACTATGCTTCATTTACAGCAGCCTGTTGCCGGAGCTGTCTTACTGGGGGATGGATTAAAGGAAAATGAAATTGGATACTTGCCGCAACAGACAGTTGTTCAGAAAGACTTTCCGGCATCCGTGAGAGAGATTGTTCTCTCCGGATGTCAGAATCATTGTGGATTGCGTCCCTTTTATAATAAGCAGGAAAAAGCTCACGCACAGAAAATGATGGAAAAAATGCAGATTGCTCATCTGAAAAATAAATGTTATCGGGAATTGTCAGGAGGGCAGCAGCAAAGGGTTTTGCTTGCCAGAGCTTTGTGTGCGACAAAGAAGATACTTCTTTTGGATGAACCGGTATCCGGTCTGGATCCCGGGGTAACAGAAGAAATGTATCATTTGATCGATACCTTGAATCGGGAAGATCAGATTACGATCGTGATGATATCGCATGATATAAAAGCAGCAGTTCATTATGCGAGTCATGTATTGTATATAGGAAAATCCGTTTTCTATGGAACAAAAGAGGAATATGTGAACAGAAAAAGGAGCCGGCATCATGATTGATAAATTAGTATATTATTTTCAGTATCCGTTTGTTCGGTATGCGTTGATCGTAGGAGTTTTGATTGCTTTATGTTCCTCTCTTTTAGGGGTAACTCTGGTATTAAAACGATTTTCTTTTATTGGTGATGGATTGTCGCACGTTGCCTTTGGGGCAATGGCGGTTGCGTCCATTTTAAATTTTACAAATAATATGATATTTATTCTGCCTGTTACGATTGTATGTGCGATATTATTGCTTCGGACAGGACAGAACACGAAGATTAAAGGAGATGCGGCAATTGCCATGATCTCTGTAGGAGCTTTGGCTATAGGATATTTGTTGATGAATATATTTGCGACCGGACCGAATCTATCCGGTGATGTATGCAGCACATTATTTGGCTCGACTTCTATTCTGACCCTTACCAATGGACAGGTCAAGCTGTGTATTGTATTATCAGCAATCGTGGTAGCATTATTTGTTTTATTTTATCATAAAATTTTCTGCGTGACATTTGATGAAACATTTGCAAAGGCTACGGGTATAAAAGCGGATGTATATAATCTTTTGATCGCTGTAATTACAGCAGTGATCATTGTGCTGGCTATGAACCTTGTAGGTTCACTTCTGATATCTGCACTTGTTATTTTTCCGGCACTTTCGGCAATGCGGATATTTAAGACATTTTTTCATGTGACAGTATGCTCGGTTATATTATCTGTTATATGTGCAGTCATAGGTATCTTGCTGTCCATTGTGGCAGGAACCCCGGTAGGATCCACAATTGTGGCTACAGATATTGCAGCATTTTGTATAAGCTGTATAGCTGGTAAGATTTTAAGGAGGTATTAGTATCATGAAGAAATGGAGATGGATTCTTTTATCAGGTATCTGTATTCTTCTGTTATCAGCATGTGAAAGCAGGAAAACATACGGGAAAGGACCTGATAATGCGAATTCGGTTAACAAGGTGCTTGAAAATCAAGTGTCGAAAGAGACACAGGATGACAGTACGGATGGCACATCGGATATAGCTGCTGAGAAGCCAGAAACAACAGAAACTGAGGAAACTCAGGAGGTTAGAACAGAAGAAATATCAGAAACAATTACAACGGAAGGATTGACAGAGACGGTAACGTCAGAGCAGGAATCAGCATCAACGGAGGCTGATATCCCGGAAAATGCAAATGGGGATGTGGACTATGATCTGACAACAATGAGTAGTGATCTGATCTATGCAACAGTGTATCAGATGATGGTCGATCCGGATCAATATACGGGCAAGACATTTCGTATAGAGGGAAATTTCTATGCATCTTATTATGATCCAACACAAAAGTATTATTTCTATTGTATTATTCAGGATGCAACAGCATGCTGCTCACAGGGATTAGAATTTGTATGGGGAGATGGCACACATGTATATCCGGATGAATATCCGGACGAAAATGCAGAGGTTGTAGTAGAAGGACGATTTGAAACTTATACAGAAGAAGGCGACAGCAATTTATATGCGAGACTGGCAGATGCCGAGCTGACAGTAAAATAAATCAGATTTTGCGTCTGCGGTTGTATTTTATGTAGAGGTTGACATGTACTTTGCAGAAAAGTAAAATTTAATAAGAGTAATTTTTGCAAAGGAGTATGAAACATGAAAATAGGTATTTTAGGATATGGAAATCTTGGACGAGGTGTTGAGTGTGCGATTAAGCAGAATCCGGATATGGAGCTTGCAGCGGTATTTACCAGACGTGCACCTGAGACAGTATCAATATTGACAGAGGGAGCAGCTGTTTGTTCTGTAAATGATGTGGAGCAGTGGAAGGATAAGATCGATGTTATGATCCTCTGTGGCGGCAGTGCTACCGATCTGCCGGAGCAGACACCAAAGTATGCAGAGATGTTCAATGTTATAGACAGCTTTGATACACATGCAAGAATTCCGGAGCATTTTGCAAATGTAGATGCAGCCGCAAAGAAGAACGGTCATGTCGGTATCATCTCAGTAGGCTGGGATCCGGGCATGTTCTCTTTGAACCGTATGTATGCAAATGCGATCTTGCCGGAAGGCCGTGACTATACATTCTGGGGAAAAGGTGTCAGCCAGGGACATTCCGATGCGATCCGTCGTGTAGAGGGTGTTAAGGACGGCAAGCAGTATACGATCCCTGTAGAAGCTGCACTGGAAGCAGTCAGAAATGGTGAGAATCCTGAACTTACAACCAGACAGAAGCACACAAGAGAGTGCTTTGTTGTATTAGAGGACGGTGCAGATCCTGTAAAGGTTGAAGAAACGATCAAGAATATGCCAAACTATTTTGCTGATTATGATACGACGGTTCATTTTATCAGCGAAGAAGAATTAAAGGCAAACCACAGCGGAATCCCTCATGGTGGATTTGTGATCCGCTCCGGTAAGACCGGCTGGAATCTGGAAAATAATCATGTGATCGAATACAGACTGAAGCTTGATTCCAATCCAGAATTTACATCCTGTGTCATCGTAGCTTATGCAAGAGCAGCATACCGCCTGTACAAAGAAGGACAGAGCGGATGTAAGACCGTATTCGATATAGCACCAGCATACTTAAGCGCGAAAGACGGAGCAGAACTCCGCAAGAGTCTGCTGTAATTGCATAATTCATAAGATGGTGTATAAGCATGTTGATTTACCAATACAGGGACATTTGAGTCCGCCGGTACTTGATGGCGCAAAGGCGGCATCTTAGTACCGCTGCAGGAGTAACTGAGACCTTAGCGAGGCTTTGTCGAGGTTAGTTCGAAGTTACACAGAGTGGAAACGAGCGGAAGCGTTCCCTGATTGGTAAAGTCAACATGCTTGACACCATCTTATGAATTGTGCCAGTACTTGTAATAAGGAGGATTTTGAGATGAGCGTTGTTTTGGATGAGATGAAGACGAGAAGAAGCATCCGGAAGTTCAAACCGGATATGATTCCGGCAGATGTTCTGGATCAGATCATTGAAGCAGGAACATTTGCTGCAAATGGCAGAGGCTTGCAGTCTCCGATCATTATTGCGGTAACGAATAAAGAGATGCGGGATAAGATCATGGAGATGAACCGTCTGATCGGCGGCTGGGAGGAAGGCTTTGATCCATTTTACGGAGCACCTGTTATATTGATCGTACTGGCAGATGCTTCCTGTCCGACTGCTGTTTATGATGGAAGTCTGACGATGGGAAATCTGATGCTTGCCGCACATGATCTTGGAATCGGAAGCTGCTGGATTCACCGTGCAAAAGAAGAATTCGAAAGCGAAGAAGGAAAGCAGATCCTTGAAAGCCTTGGAATCACCGGAGATTATATCGGTGTTGGACACTGTGCACTTGGGTATCCGGATGGAGCGTATCCTGATGTTATTCCAAGAAAGGATAACAGAGTATACTATATTCGTTAAGCAGTTATTGACATTCTGAAAAAATCTGGTAGAATATCCACGAAAACGAATTGAGTGGATTTTTCCGGATAATAAATAAGTCATCTTTTCGCCACACAGCTATAAGTGAAACCATTTATAACTGTGTGGCGTTTTT
>DJPV01000045.1:17788-50988 GCA_002437435.1 Lachnospiraceae bacterium UBA6403
CTGCTTTTGTCCATGGCACTTCCGATGATATTATCGATGCTGGTCAATTCTCTGTATAACATTGTGGACAGCTTTTTTGTAGCGAAGATCAGCGAGGATGCGATGACAGCGCTGTCGCTTGTCTATCCGATACAGAATTTTGTAAATGCGGTAGCCATCGGTTTTGGTGTGGGAATCAATGCGGTGATCGCGTTCTATCTCGGCGCAAAGGAGCCGGATAAGGCAAATGCAGCAGCGACAAAGGGCACGCTTCTTTCTGTTGTTCATGGTGTGATCATGACGGTAGTCTGTATCCTGATCATGCCGGGCTTTCTGCGGATGTTCACATCGAATGAGACAGTTGTTCGGATGGGAATTCAGTATTCTGTGATCGTATTTGCATTTTCTATCATTATTTCCATTGATCTGTCATTTGAGAAGATCTATCAGGCAGTTGGAAGAATGGTTGTTACGATGGTCGGACTTGGCGGCGGATGCCTGATGAACATTGTATTAGATCCTCTGTTGATCTTTGGTATCGGACCATTCCCGAAAATGGGAATCCGGGGTGCGGCACTTGCAACCGGACTTGGACAGGTGTTTACCCTGCTGATCTATCTGTTTGTCTATGTGTTCCGTCCGATATCCGTTAAGATCGGCAGACGGTATCTGCATACAGAGGATCGTCTAACAGGGAAATTGTATGCGATCGGTATTCCGGCTATTCTTAATATGGCACTTCCGTCCCTGCTTACAACTGCGCTGAATGCGATATCGAGCACCTATTCACAGATCTATGTCGTGATCCTTGGAATCTATTACAAATTGCAGACATTTTTATATCTTCCTGCAAATGGCATGATCCAGGGTATGCGTCCGGTAATTGGTTATAATTACGGAGCAGGAGAGCACAAACGTGTCCGTAGCATTTATAATATTACACTTAC
The DNA here is from genome assembly GCA_002437435.1 of Lachnospiraceae bacterium UBA6403. GTDB lineage: Bacteria > Bacillota > Clostridia > Lachnospirales > Lachnospiraceae > Coprococcus. The sequence goes on from DJPV01000045.1 coordinate 18,715, forward strand.
GATCATTGGCTTAATCATGGTATTTGGAACAGTGATCTGCCTGATCTTCCCGGATAAACTGATCGGAATGTTCTCGGATAATCAGACTACGATCACGGAAGGCGCGACGGCACTTCGGATCATCTGTGCCGGATTCATCGTTTCTTCAGCATCGGTGACTTCGTCCGGTGCATTAGAGGGGCTTGGCAAGGGTACGCCGTCATTGATGATCTCCCTGCTTCGATATGTGGTTGTCATTATTCCGGCTGCATTTGTACTCAGCCGTATCTTTGGTGTTGTCGGTGTCTGGAATGCATTCTGGGTAGCAGAACTGATAACCGCAGTTGCCGCATTTTTCATTTACCGGCAGGCAGTTAAGAGAAAAAGTTAAGATTATTTTCCTGACTGACTGTTAAGCTCTGATATGACAGCTCCGCCAAGAATCATAACAACACCGATGATCTCAGGAAGCGACAGGGCTTCGTGTAGCAGGATCACGGCAAAGAAGACGGCTGACAGAGGTTCCAGATATCCAAGGATGGATACCGTTGTAACAGGAAGTTTAGCTGTCTCCGAGAAATAGAGATAGCAGCCGATTCCGGTATTAATAAAACTAAGAAATAAGATCCAGAACCACTGATGAGGGTCTTCCGGTATATGAACTCCATGCTCAAATGGCAGAAATACAGCGACTGTAAAGAAGCTGATGACCAATTGCAGCATGGAGTTTTTCAGTCCTGTGATATGAGGTGCTTTCATCGTGAAGATGACCATAAGGGCATGAAGAAAAGCAGAAGCAAATCCGCAGAACAGCCCAAATGCATCGACCGAGGCTTCCCCTGATAAACCACCGGGCAGGGAGACAAGAAGGATTCCTGCAAACACAACGATAAAACAGAGAAATTGTTTCAGGGATATTCCAGCTAAGCCCCATAGAGATACCCGATAACAGGATATAGAGGTGTTCTTTTCTGAGACTTTTGTTATTATCTATGTTTCTCAAATCAGATGGTGATGTATGCATTGTTGTATTCAATACGGAATCAGAAGTTTCGGATACAGGTTGTTGGTTATTTTGGTCTGACCTTACAGAGACAGAAGCCTCAGATATAGATTTTTGGTTGTTCCGTTTTATCCACAGGTAGAGTAAGAGCAGGAACATTCCGCCAAATAAAGTACGAAAGAAAACAATTTCATAGCTGCTGAGATTTATTTTTGCGGACACAATTCCATTTAACCCAAACAGAAGAAGTCCTGAGATATATTTGATATGGGAACGGTTCATGATGGTAACTCCTTGTAAATATTTATAGCCGGATGATTGCGGAAGTATTTGACATCTGGTAAGCCAGACAGTTGATACATAATGTTCAATATTTTGCAATGATCTACGTTGTATAAAGATAATACATTTGTTATAATCTGAAAAGCGAATATATATCATAGATAGTATGAGGAAAATGAATGATTGATGCAAATTTACAAAAATACCTTTCATTTGTAAAAACAGTGGAACTTGGAAGCTTTTCAAAAGCGGCGGAGGCATTAGATTATTCTCAGTCGGGAATCAGCCGGATGATCGCAGATCTGGAAAAGGAGTGGAATATTATACTTCTGGAGCGTGACCGGAATGGAGTGCGGCTGACATCGGATGGTATGCGGTTATTGCCATATGCAAGAAATCTATGCGAGGAATATTTTCGGCTGCAGGAGCAGGTGGATGAATTAAAAGGAATCCAGTCGGGGCTTATCCGTATCGGAACATTTTCCAGTGTGGCGACACATTGGCTGCCGAAGATCATCAAGCGGTTTCAGATGGACTATCCGAATATCGAATATGAGATGCTTCTGGGCGATTATACGGAGATTGAGACTTGGATCGCAGAGGGGCGCGTGGACTGTGGTTTCTTACGTCTTCCGACACGACCGGAATTTGATGTGATCGAGCTTGAGCAGGATGAATTGATGGCGGTCATTCCAGAGGATCATCCACTTGCAGGAGCAGAGACATTTCCTGTTCAGGTGTTTGCAGATGAACCTTTTATGCTGCTTGAAAAAGGTGGCAAAGCAGAGATTGCGGAAGTATTTGCAAAGCATAAGATCAAGCCGGATGTGAGATTTACGACGTGGGATGATTATGCGGTTATGTCTATGGTGGAACAGGGACTAGGAATCAGTATTCTTCCACGGTTGATTCTGAGACGGATACCGTATCATGTCGTAGTGAAACCATTTGACTATCCGGCATACCGGATGATAGGATTGGCGATGAAGAATCGGAAGACAGCTTCGGCAGCAGTTAAAAGGTTTATAGAATATCTTGATTATCGGGATGATGATGCTTATACTGAATAAATGAGTGATACGATTCATTAAGAAAAGATGGTTGCAGGTTCTGTAATTATAGCAGCTTTGCAAACATGTAAAATACAATAAGGAAAGAAGGATTTATATGTGGTTTGTATTTGCATTGTTGTCATCTGTATTTGCGGCATTGACATCAATTCTTGCAAAGGTTGGTATTGACGGAGTAAATTCGAATCTTGCAACAGCGATCCGAACAGCAGTTGTGCTTGTGATGTCATGGGGCATGGTTTTTCTGACACATACACAGTCAGGAATCAGCGCGATCGGAAAGAAAAGCTGGCTGTTCCTGATCTTATCAGGACTTGCAACTGGAGCATCGTGGTTGTGCTATTATAAAGCACTTCAGATGGGAAATGCATCCAAGGTAGTGCCAATCGATAAATTGAGTGTTGTTATTACATTGATTCTTGCATTTGTATTCCTGCACGAAGAATTCACGATGAAGTCGATCATTGGCTGTGTACTGATCGGACTGGGAACTTTGTTGATGGTGTTATAAATAGATCAAGATAAGAGTGCAGTCAGCACAGATAAGGTGTATATTTTTGTAGAAGTCCAGATATGGCAGAGATGCTGTATCTGGATTTTTTATAGGTGAAATTCAACTATATAAACAAAAAATGAGAAAAATTCTGTGTACTATTGACAGCCGTTTTTTTATAATGTTTATGCTTTTTTAGAGACATCGGGGAAATTAGCATAAATATGAGGAAAAAGCGATGTAACTTATAGAAGGCATAGCGTGTAAAAAGAAAAGGAGAGATGAATGAAAATGATGCAAAAGAAGTTAAGAAGTCTGATCTATGCGGGCTTGGGATTGGTTTTATGTGTATTGCTGTGTGGTGGAATCGGTATGACTGCACAGGCGGCAAAGGAAAAAACATACAATGGCTTTACCTATGAAGAGTATGGATATGGAATTGTAATTACCGGTTATAGAGGGAGTAAGACGGAACTTGTGATTCCGGAAAAGATTGCCGGAACAAAGTAGTACGGATAGGATGCAGAGCATTTGAAAATTGTGTTGGTTTAGTCAGTATAACGTTACCGGAGGGTATAACAACGATAGATATGTATGCGTTTAGTTATTGTAAAAAACTGAGCAGCATAACATTGCCGGAGAACTTGACAGGTATAGAAACATGTGCATTTGAGGGATGTAAAAATTTAGCCAGTATAACAAATACCGGATAGTGTAACAAGTATAGGCTACCATAATTTCACTGATTCTGTTGGGAACATAAGTCTGGGAAGTATAATTTGCAACAAAGATTCTTTTTCATACAAATATGCAAAAGAGCATAACATATCAATCAAATTAATGCCTGGACCGGCGAAGAAAGGCACAACATTAACTGTTTCATCTAAGAAAATTAAAGTAAAAGTAACCTCATCTTCCAGGAAGAATCCGACCGTTACAGTTACGAAGTTTACCGATAATAAAGCCAAGAATCTTACAATTCCATCTACTGTAAAGGTGAATAGTGTAACCTATAAAGTAACTGCAATTTCGGATAAAGCATTCAAGGGCAATAAGAAGCTGATGACAGTTACGATCGGAAGCAATGTGACGAAGATCGGTAAAGAAGCATTCTCTGGCTACAAGAACCTGAAGAAGATCACTGTTACAGCAGGAAAGCTTAAGACCATCAGTAAGAATGCATTCAAGGGTATTAATAAGAAGGCATCCATTACAGTGAAAGGCACAAAGGCAGCAAAGACAGCTTTAAAGAAACAGTTGAAAAAGAAATCCATCGGATATGTAAAGACGTGGAAGATTAAATAATAAGAAAATAGTTAATGTAAGCAGGACTGGTATTATATGACGTGGTATAATACCAGTCCTTTTTGCCGGAAAATCATTGACAAAGCACCTTTTCAGGTCCTATAATTTTGCCTAGCATTTTAGTAGGTTATTTAGGAGAGATAGACATGTTAACACAGTTTTCCCGGACAGAATTATTGCTTGGTAAAGAAGCAATGGACAAATTGGCAAATTCAAAAGTAGCGGTATTCGGCGTTGGAGGCGTTGGCGGATATGTGTGTGAGGCTCTGGCACGGAGCGGTGTCGGTTCATTTGATCTGATCGACGATGACAAGGTATGCCTGACAAATCTGAACCGCCAGATCATTGCCACCAGAAAGTCTGTGGGGAAATATAAAACAGATGTTATGAAGGAACGGATTCTGGACATAAATCCGGATGCTAAGGTCGAGATGCACAAATGCTTTTTCCTGCCGGAAAATGCAGATGAATTTCCATTTGACTCCTATGATTATGTTGTAGATGCTGTAGATACGGTTACGGCTAAGATCGAGCTGGTGCTTCAGTCACAGAAAAAAGGAGTGCCGATCATCAGCAGTATGGGTGCCGGAAACAAGCTGGATGGCAGTATGTTTCAGGTAGCAGATATTTATAAGACAAAAGTATGTCCGCTTGCAAAGGTTATGCGCCGGGAACTTAAGAAGCGAGGCGTGAAAAAGTTAAAAGTTGTATATTCGGAAGAACAGCCGGTAAGACCACTAGAGGATATGTCAATCAGCTGCAGAACACATTGTATCTGCCCGCCGGGGGCACAGCACAAATGTACAGAGCGGAGAGATATTCCGGGCAGTGTGGCATTTGTACCGTCTGTAGCAGGACTGATCATTGCAGGTGAAGTGGTAAAAGATTTGTGCAAAGAGGAAAGGCAGCGTGCATATGAGCATTACAATAGCGGAATTAAAGAATCGAGATAAAGACAGTTACCAGTTGATCGATATCCGGGATGCCATTGAGATATCTCATGGAGCAGTACCGGATGCGGTTGCGGTTTCAGAGGAAGAAATAGAGACAAGCAGCGAGGTGGACAAGGACAAGCTGCTTGTTATTTTCTGTGCGAGAGGTGTAGTCAGCATTGACGTAGCGGAGCATTTGAAAGAAAAAGGATATCAGGCGGAGAGTCTGGAAGGTGGTTATGCTGCATGGCTGTTGGATGTTATGAGCAAACCGGAGGAGCAGGACAAGGCGAAGGATGTTGAACTGAGCCTGCGTAAGAAATTCAAGAAAAGCATATGGTCGAAGTTCACCAAGGCGATCAACACATATGAGCTGGTGAAGCCGGGAGATAAGATCGCAGTCTGCATTTCCGGTGGTAAGGATTCTATGCTGATGGCGAAATGTTTTCAGGAATTGAAGCTGCACAACAAATTTGAATTTGAAGTTAAGTTTCTGGTTATGGACCCGGGGTACAGTGAGGCGAACCGGAAGGTTATAGAAGAAAATGCAAAAAGTCTGAATATACCGATTACGATATTCGAATCGGATATATTTGAATCGGTGTTTACGGTAGAGAAGTCACCATGTTATCTGTGTGCACGAATGAGACGAGGACATTTGTATCATTTTGCGCAGGAGCTTGGCTGCAACAAGATCGCGCTTGGTCATCACTATGATGATGTAATTGAAACCATATTGATGGGGATGCTGTATGGAGCACAGGTGCAGACGATGATGCCGAAGCTTCACAGCACGAACTTTGAAGGGATGGAACTGATCCGACCGTTGTATCTGGTGCGTGAGGATGATATCAAGGCATGGAGAGACTATAATGGTCTGCATTTTATCCAGTGCGCATGTAAATTCACGGATACCTGTACGACTTGTAACAACGAGAACCGTTCGAAGCGTGTTGAGATTAAAGAGTTGATCCAGACTTTAAAGCAGGTAAATCCTTATGTGGAAGGTAATATTTTCAAGAGCGTGGAAAATGTAAATCTGGATACCGTTGTTGCATGGAAGCAGCATGGAGAGAAGCATTATTTTCTGGATGAGTACGACAGGAAAAATACCTGTACAGAAAATGATTCAAAGGAATAATGTAATTGTTTGACAATAAATAAGATAGGAAGAGGAGATACAAATGAAAAGCAGACAAATCAGAAATTCACTACTGTTAGTTCTTACGGCATTTATCTGGGGAACTGCCTTTGTGGCACAGAGTCAGGGCGGTGATGCAGTCGGACCGTTTTCATTTAATTGTATCCGTAATCTGATCGGAAGTGTCGTTCTTCTTCCGGTGATCAAATTCGTTGATAAGATTAATCCAAGTGATAAGAAACCAAAGACAGCCGCAGAACGGAAGCGGTTATGGATCGGTGGTCTGTGCTGTGGAACGGCATTGTTTTTTGCAAGCTCAGCACAGCAGCTTGGTATCTATTATGGTACTCCGGCAGGAAAAGCCGGTTTCCTGACTGCCTGTTATATTCTGCTTGTTCCGATTCTTGGATTGTTCCTAAAGAAAAAATGTGGATGGAATATCTGGCTTGGAATGGTGATCACGATTGTGGGACTTTATCTCTTATGTATGACATCAGGTTCGTTATCATTTCAGAACAGTGATCTGATCGTATTATTATGCGCATTATTGTTTGCTATCCATATTCTGGTGATCGATCATTTTTCACCATTGGTTGATGGTGTTCGGATGTCCTGCATCCAGTTCCTGGTTGCCGGGGTGCTCAGCGCATTTCCGATGTTCTTTTCTGAGATGGGACATTCTGTGGCAGGGATCGCAGCATGGCTTCCACAGTTGCAGTCATGGAATGCATGGATCGCAATTCTGTATGCCGGTGTGATGTCAAGCGGCGTAGGTTATACTTTACAGATCGTTGCACAGAATGGACTGAATCCGACACTGGCATCGATGATCATGAGTCTGGAATCTGTATTTTCAGTACTTGCCGGCTGGGGAATCCTTGGTGAGGTGTTGACCGTCCGCCAGCTACTTGGCTGCCTGTTGATCTTTATTGCAATTATCTTCGCACAGATTCCTGTGGGGGAGAAGAAAGCTTGACGCTAAAAAAGAAACAGCCTGTGCAGCATCTGACTATGAGAAACACGCATGAATTCCTTCTTTTCGACTTATCTCCGATCTGCATGGAACGCCGGGCACGATAAAATCGTTGTGCCCTCTGTTCCAGCATCGGAGCGTCGAAAATCAGTCGTCTATGCTATGGTTTCTTCATAGTCAGATGCTGTGCATGCTGTTTCTTTTTTATATGAAACTCGTTTGTGCGTTATTTCTTCTTCTTTTCTTTCAGAATCTTCTTAATAGAGTATTTCTCTAACGAATCTTCAAAGATCTCACGGAGTGGCCGTGCATTTCTCATAGCAAGGAAGAAATGTGATTTTTCCTTACGGAGTTCAGCTTCCTCTAACAGATGCTGTTTGAGTTCGTCGATCTTAACGACAATCTGATATTCGTCAGCCAGCTTGCGGATCTTGACGATAAGATTGAAGGAGTAAACAATATCGATCAGGAACACGCCGTAGAAGAATCCGATAAAGAATGAAAACGCAAGGTTTCTGGATAACCAGTCAAGTGCGGATAAAACATGTGGATGGATCAGCAGGTAATAGATCGCACCAAGAACTGCCCAGAAGAATGAAAATAACGGACAGATAATTCCCTGAATGTTGCCCCATCGGTCTGTGTAGTCCCAGAGTTTTACATTCATTCCCTTAATGAAGATCAATCCGGTGATGTATTCGATCACAGTCATAGCGATCGCCATGAATACAAATAAAACAATCTTCTCAATGATTGGATGCTCATCCAGAAATGACAGGTTAATAGATGCTAACAGATACAAGACACATAGTCCTGATCCGTATAGCGGAAGGTAAGGACCGACCAGAAAGCCGGGATTTACCCATTTCTTTGTTGTTCGTCCTTTTGGTGAACAGAATCTGCGGAAGAACAATTCGATCCCCCATCCGATCAGACTTCCGATAAAAAATAAAAACAATAATACAAGAGCTTTATTCATAGTATTCAACCTTTCTGATTTATATTTCTCCATAGAACTATGGCTCTTTTTTTCATTGATACAAATTGTGACATATCGCGGTTAGAAAGTCAATAAATTAAATGCTTTCCGGCTTTTTTGTGTTGAAATAGATGGTAATCTTTCTCAATATGCGGTATACTTACTGTGCATTGCATAACAGAAAACGAAATCACAACAGACAAAGGAGAAAATTGTCATGAATATAAAAGAGATGCAGGATGAAATAATGAGAATAAAGAAGGAAAAGGATGTCTGTATTCTTGCACATGCCTACCAGAGTCATGATATCTGGGAAGTAGCTGACTATGTAGGAGATTCCTTCGGTCTTGCACAGAGAGCAGCGGAAGCACCTCAAAAGACCATGATTATGTGTGGTGTGCGTTTTATGGCAGAGACAGTAAAACTGTTATCACCGGAAAAGACAGTATATCTGCCGGAGCCGGATGCCGGATGTCCGATGGCTGATCAGATCGACTATGATCTGTTAGCTGCCCTTCGTGAGAAGAATCCGGGTTATACAGTTGTAGCTTATGTAAATACTACAACGGAAGTAAAGACATTGAGTGATGTCTGTGTTACTTCTTCTTCCGCAGTAAAGATCGTGAAGAATATGCCGGAAAAGGATATTTTATTTATTCCTGACTGTAATCTTGGTTCATGGGTAAAAAAGCAGGTATCGGAAAAGAATATTAAGCTGGTATCAGGTGGATGCCCAACACATGTCAGAGTAACCGTAAAGGATGTAGAGAAAGCAAAAGCAGCTCATCCAAATGCATTGCTGCTGGTACATCCTGAGTGCTTAAAGGAAGTAACGGAGCTTGCAGATTACGCCGGAAGTACAACCGGTATTATGGCTTATGCAGCAAAGAGTGATGCAAAGGAATTTATTATTGGTACAGAGAACAGTATCGTGTCGCATCTTCAGCTGGCACATCCTGAGAAGCGTTTTTATGCATTGTCTAAGGATTGTGTATGCCACAATATGAAGATGACGACACTTGGTGATGTCTATAACTGCGTGGTAAATGGCGAAGGCGAGAGTATTTCGCTGAGTGATGAGACAATGCAGAAGGCAAGAAAGAGCATTGACGCGATGCTGCGCCTTGGTTAGGACTGACGAATAATATATAACTGAAAGCACGACCGTATCGTATGTAAAACACACGGAGCTACCCTTGTTTCGATTGGTTTTTATTTGCACGGGATTTCGGACACGGTAAAATCGTTGTGTCCTCCATCCCGGCACAAAACCATCGAAACGCAGGCATTTTCGCAACATTTTTCCTGCTATTTTGTTTATTATACAATACGGTGATCTGTCTGAGGGAGCAGTTTACATAATCTGACATCTGGTATTTGCATGTATGATATATTGATATGGTCAGTTTGACCATGATGAAAATTTTAAAATTGAATATTTCAATATGGTCAGTTGAATTTATAATAAATCCTAGCAGGTTTGTAGTGAATCTGTTCGTGATTTTGAGTAGTGATATTCAAGGATGAATATGTTACAGATAAATACACACATCAAATAAAAAAAGGAGTTACGATTATGGCAAACAGACAGTATGAATTAAACAAAGAGCTGGCACAGATGTTAAAGGGTGGCGTTATCATGGATGTAACAACACCAGAGCAGGCAAAGATCGCTGAGGCAGCAGGTGCTTGTGCAGTTATGGCACTGGAGCGTATTCCTGCTGATATCAGAGCAGCAGGTGGTGTATCAAGAATGAGTGATCCTAAGATGATCAAGGGAATTCAGGATGCAGTATCTATTCCTGTTATGGCAAAGTGCCGTATCGGACATTTTGTAGAAGCTCAGCTTCTTGAAGCAATCGAGATCGATTACATCGATGAGAGTGAAGTTCTTTCACCTGCTGATGATGTATATCATATTGATAAGACAAAGTTCAAAGTACCATTTGTATGTGGTGCCAAGGATCTCGGCGAGGCACTTCGTAGAATCAATGAAGGTGCATCCATGATCCGTACAAAGGGTGAACCTGGTACAGGTGATGTTGTTCAGGCTGTAAGACATATGAGAATGATGAACAGTGAGATCGCACGTATTTCCTCTATGCGTGAAGATGAATTATACGACGCAGCAAAGGTTCTTCAGGTTCCATATGACCTTGTATTATATGTACATGAGCATAAGCGCCTTCCAGTTGTAAACTTCGCAGCAGGTGGTGTTGCTACACCAGCAGATGCAGCTCTTATGATGCAGCTTGGTGCTGAAGGTGTATTCGTTGGATCAGGTATCTTCAAATCAGGAAATCCAGAGAAGCGTGCAAATGCTATCGTTAAGGCTGTTACAAACTTCACAGATGCAAAGCTGATCGCTGAATTATCAGAAGATCTTGGCGAGGCTATGGTTGGTATCAATGAGAACGAAATCGAACTTCTCATGGCTGAGCGTGGTAAGTAAAATATCAGACAGACAAATAGATGCGGATATCGTAATGATGGATGATCGGCATAAGCGAAAGGATGAACAGGCACGATGAAGATAGCAGTATTAGCGGTTCAGGGCGCATTTATCGAGCATGAGAAAATGTTAAAGAGCCTTGGAGCAGAAACAATAGAACTCAGACAGAAAAGTGATCTGGAACAGGACTTTGACGGTATTGTTTTGCCGGGCGGCGAAAGCACCGTTCAGGGTAAGCTGTTAAAAGAGCTTGATATGTATGATGCATTAAAAGAAAAGATCGAACAGGGCATGCCGGTTCTTGCAACCTGTGCGGGACTGATTCTTCTTGCAGAAGAGCTGTCAAATGATGACAAACGTCATTTTGCGACACTTCCGGTCTGCGTAAGGAGAAATGCATATGGCAGACAGCTTGGAAGCTTTCATTATGATGGAGAGATCAAAGGTCTTGGAGTATATCCGATGGAATTTATCCGTGCACCATATATCGAGAGCGTAAAGCCGGGCGTTGAGGTATTAGCTGAGGTAGATGGTCACATCGTAGCGGTAAAATACCAGAACCAGCTCGCACTGGCATTCCACCCGGAACTTTCCGATGATACTCGTATCCATCAGATGTTCTTAGACATGATCAAATAAAGACGATAAAAGTAAACAATAAGATAACGGTATTTATTATTGAGCAGGTTGACTGTACGATAATGAATACCGTTTTTTGTGATCTATAGGTTAAAACATTTTATTGAATGGATAAAAAATATATGGAGATGAATGATCCTCTATCATCTATATTTGCAAATATTTTTACAGAATTAGTAACTGGGATGGCTATTAGCTTGATTTCTACAATAAAATCAATTACACTATATCGAACAGAATGTTAAATTGAATGTTTGAATTTATTACAAAGAGATTTGTTGGAATATATAGAAATGTATCAAAAGATGTTTTTTAAACATCAAAATAATAAAAGGGAGGGATGCCAATGAAGATTGAACTTGGACAGGTTCAAAAAATGTTGGAATGGCTAAAAACCAAATTATATTTAGATTCTACTGCAAAAAATGCTCGTTCCAGAGCTATAAAGAGAGGACAAGTATATCGTTGCAATTTCGGCTGTGGAATTGGAAGTGAAATGCAAAAAGAGAGACCGGCTGTTATTATTCAAAATGATGTTGCTAACTCCCGTTCTGGTAATACTATTGTAATTCCGATCACACATGATACCAGCACATTACCTTGTGTAGCCAATATTACACCGCAGACAGATGCAGCAGGTAATATTATTCTCGATGGTCAGGCAAACACATCCAACATGATGTGTGTTAGCAAAGCAAGATTAGGTGATCTTGTAGGCTCTTTGCCAAAAACAGATATGAAAAAAATGATGAAGCAATTGCTAAAACAGTTGATCTTATGGGATATTACTCTGATTTAAATAAGCAATTGGATGATAAATTAGAATATATTTCAAGAATAAAAGAAGAACGCAATATAGCACAAGATGAACTCGCTGAACTAAGAAAAATTCTTGAATTGTCAAATGATATTTCCCTGACAGAACACATTACAAAGATGAAAATATGTATTGACAAGAGTAACTGCCCTCGTATTATATAAGTACAAAGAAGCCTTTTTTCGGAGTGAGAAAGATATTATTACTTATTCAAAGGAAAGGGGCTCTGGGTGAGTTCCTTTTTATATTTCATAAAACTTGGTTCAAAAACATATACTATGAATACAAAGTAGCTCTGGATAGGATATTCGGAGTTGTAAAACGGCGGAAATATCATTGTTGGTATTTCCGCCATTTTTTTATAGCTTTTTACCCTATCCATCTATCCAATTACACAATTCTCAATTGCTTCACAATTTCGTTGACATATATACGCCGTCGGACGAGATATCATCGAGTTTTTGTCTATCTACAGAGTGTAAAAAACTTGCATAATGCTTTCTTCCAACATATAATATTTTATAACTATGGTATCGCAAGGTGGCTTGTGATGCTGGCAGAAATAATGTGAAGGGCGGCTTGTTATGCTGACATATGCATTGGAAAATCGAGGAACAGATACATTATATGAATATCTGTACAAGCAGATCAAAGCAGATATTTTATCTAAGAAGCTGGTAGCAGGGGAACGTCTGCCATCGAAGCGTCTGCTTGCAAAAAATCTGAATGTCAGCACGATTACCGTAGAAAATGCATACAGTCAGTTGGTTGCCGAAGGATATATATATTCGATTCCGAAAAGCGGTTACTATGTTACGGATATCTCGGCAGATCTGATGGAACCGCTGCCGGAACGGCCGGCAAAGCAGTTTGAGAAGCCGGAAGAAAAGAAAACATATTTTGCAGATTTTGCCAGTAACTCGACAGTAGAGGATGCGTTTCCATTCAGCATCTGGTCGAAGCTTTTAAAAGAAGTCATGGCGGAAAACAGCAAAGAACTCATGTCCAGATCACCGTCTAAAGGGGTCTATGAGCTGCGAAGTGCGATAGCAGGCTATCTGTATCAGTTTCGTGGTATGGATGTAAAGCCGGAGCAGGTTATCATTGGAGCCGGAACGGAATATCTCTATGGGCTGATCATTCAGCTCCTTGGCTATGACAAATGTTACGCAGTCGAAGATCCGGGATATCAGAAGATATCGAGAATTTATCAGGCACAGAATGTGAGCTGTAAATTTGTGGCAATGGATGAAAATGGAATCAATATGGCTGCATTGGAAGAATCTGGTGCAGATGTACTTCATATTTCACCGGCGCATCATTTCCCGACCGGACTGGTAACGCCTGTCAGCAGAAGATATGAATTGTTATCGTGGGCGTCAAGGAAGGACAACCGCTATATCATTGAAGATGAATATGACAGTGAATTTCGACTGGTGGGGAAGCCTGTTCCGACACTTGAAAGTATCGACGTAGGGGAAAAAGTAATCTATATCAATACATTTTCAAAGAGCCTTTCTTCGACGATCCGTATCAGTTATATGGTTCTTCCGAAGAGCCTGATGCAGCGGTATGACGAGATGCTCAGTTTCTATGCATGCACGGTATCAAATATTGAGCAGTATACACTTGCGAGATTTATCACTGAGGGATGCCTGGAAAAACACATCAATCGGATGCGTAATTATTACAGGGAGCAGCGGGATCTGGTGCTTGCCTGCATTAAAAAATATATGAATCCGGACAAGATCCGTATCCGTGAAGAAAATTCAGGTCTGCATTTCCTGTTGGAGATTGATACAAATTACAGTGATGAGCGGCTGCGAAATAACGCAGAAGCAAGAGATATTCATATTTCATTTCTTAGTCAGTATTATAGAAATGTTGAAAATGCAAGATATCATACACTGGTCATTAATTATTCCGGTATTGTGCCGGAGCATATAGAGGAAGCGGTCAAAAGACTGATCGAGAGTATCGAATAAAGAATGCGTGGATGTTAATATTGGAGTACATTAAAAAACTGAATGCAGTTTAAAAAATTACACAAAATTTTATTTGCAATAAGTTATAGAAGAACTATACAAGATAAATAAGAGAAATATATAAGGAGGAATCGCATGAAGATATCATTTGATGCAATCGCAGAATCTGCGATCGAGAATTTTAAAGGTGGAGAAGGAACATTCCATGTGCATATGTTTCAGGATATGAATAACAAGATCATGAAGGGCAGACTTGTGCCGGGTTCATCGATCGGAACACATACACATGAGACAAACAGTGAAATCATCTATGTACTTTCCGGTGTCGGAACGATGGAGTATGAGGATACCAAAGAGAAGCTGTATCCGGGCGACTGCCATTATTGTCCGCAGGGTGCAACCCACAGCCTGTCAAATGAAGGCACCGAAGACCTCATATTCTTCGCTGTTGTACCTGAACACGAACATTAGAGCCGTACGCTTCGCATAATCACTAATGCCTGCATATATATCTTTATTTCGCAGAACACTTTCGTTCTATCCTACTCTGTATAACTTCGAACTAACCTCGGCAAAACCTCGCTAAGGTCTCAGTTATCACGTAGCGGTACTAAACTCCTCACCTTACGGTGATTCGTTAAGGACCGACGTTCCGGATAGGTCTGCTGCATAAAATATATATACAGGCATTATGATTATACGAAGCTGAGTGTGGCTATCCAGTATCAATTTTCAGATGGGGCATACTATTATGAAGCAAGCCTGTCCGAATGTCAGTACTTAGGTAGCGTATTTTGCTACCCTATGTACTGCTACATGGTGATTGATAGAACGAGAGTGTCTTGCGGAATAATAGATATGCCCCTCTGAAAATGTCACTGTACAGCCACCACCTCACACACCGTGAGGACGCTGCCGTTGATGTGGAAGCGTACGTCGAAGCCTGCGAAGGCGACGCCGTATCTACGGTCGGGATCGTGCTGGTAGCCGGGGCGTGGATCTTCTGCAAGAATACCGATCAGAGATGGACGCTTTGATTCTGGGATCATTGCAAGAAGCTCCGGCGGAAAGATGACATTTAATTTTCCGGTGTTAATAGTTTCGGTGAAACCGCCGGCAGCATCCGGATGGCAGTCCGTATATGGAATATAAGGTTTGATATCATATACCGGTGTGCCGTTTAGCAGATCTATGCCGGAGATATGCAGGATCGGACCATAGTCATCGGTGTATTCAATTCCTGTCAGCTTAACAGAAGACAGACCGATATTATTGGGGCGGAATGGCGACCGGGTCGCGAATACGCCCATTCTTTTATTGCCGCCAAGTTTTGGCGGCTTTACTGTTGCACTCCAGTTCTCCCGTTTGGCTTTGTGGAATTCCCACAGAATCCAGATGTGGGAGAAATCCTCCAATCCTCGGAAGGCTTCCGGCTGTCGGTATTCCGGCAGAAAGACGGCCGTACCGGTCAGTTCATCCACCAGACCACTCTGTCTGGGAATCCCGAATTTTTCCTGAAAATCTGTATATACATGTCCGATGATATCCATATTGTTCTTTCCTTTATCCTTTCAAAAACGAAATTTCATCTGTTGTTCATAGTAACATGAAAATTTTTTATTTTCCATACAAACTCATAAAGTGCTTTTCTTCATAATTTTACATTTCTCCCATTTACACAAAGTTTTTACTTTCCCTTTACTTTGAGATGGTGATGTATTTTACATAGATGCCGTATGATAATCCTGCGATCCGGAAAAGGGCGCGCGATCCGGTTTCGCAATTTACATATTATAAAGGATCAGAAAGATGAACGATTCTGAGTCCAGAGAGTCAATTGGAGGAAAATTAAAATGAAAAAAGGAAATAAGATTTTAGCGTTAACATTAAGTGCAGCACTTGCAGCAGGATGTCTTGCAGGATGCGGAAATAAGAACAATGATGGTGGTTCAGATTCAAAGGGCGGAAGCTTTGATACATCACAGGAGATTTCAGTTGTATCCAGAGAGGAAGGCTCAGGTACAAGAGGAGCATTCGTAGAGCTGACCGGAGTAGAAGAAAAGGATGCAGATGGAAATAAGGTTGATAAGACAACAACAGATGCTATTACAGCAAACAGCACTGAAGTAGTTCTGACAACAGTAGCAGGTGATGATTATTCCATCGGTTACATTTCACTGGGAGCATTAAACGATACCGTAAAGGCAGTTAAGATCGGCGGCGTTGAAGCAACAGCAGATAACATTAATAACGGAACATATACGTTATCAAGACCTTTCAATATTGTAACTAAGGGTCAGGTAAGTGATGTAGCACAGGATTTCATCAACTATGTTATGAGTGAAGATGGACAGAAGATCGTATCAGGCAACGGCTACATTGAAATTGCAAATTCAGGAGCGTTCAAGTCATCAGGTGCAACTGGTAAGATCGTAATCGCCGGATCATCATCTGTAACACCTGTTATGGAAAAACTGACAGAGGCGTATAAAGCAATTAACAGTGGTGCAGATATTGAACTTCAGGAATCAGATTCAACTACAGGTATCACAGCGGCAGCAGATGGTACATGTGATATCGGTATGGCATCCAGAGAGTTGAAAGACAGCGAGACAGGTGAAGGACTTACGGCAACTGTAATTGCCATGGATGGTATTGCAGTTATTGTAAATAAGAATAACCCTGCAACAGATTATTCCATTGATCAGGTAAAATCAATCTTTACAGGAGAGGCAAAAACCTGGGCAGATGTTAAATAAGGAGTGTCCGCTATGCAAAAGTTTAAAGAAATATTCATGCATATCATATTTCTGTTAGCAGCTTTCGTATCAATAGCAGCAGTTTTATTGATCTGTGTGTTCTTGTTTGCAAGCGGTATCCCAGCCATGAAGGAAATCGGTCTGACTGATTTCCTTTTTGGTAAAGTCTGGCGGCCGACTAATAATTACTTTGGAATCCTTCCGTTCATTCTCGGAAGCATCTATGTTACAGCAGGAGCAATCGTGATCGGTGTACCGATCGGACTTCTGACAGCGATATTTTTATCAAAGTTTTGTCCGACAAGAGCATATAAGATCATTAAACCATTTATCAATCTGATGGCAGGAATCCCTTCTGTTGTCTATGGTTTCTTCGGAATGTGTGTACTTGTTCCGGCAGTCAGACAGATTTTCGGAGTGAATGGAAATACAATGCTTACTGCATCTGTATTACTTGGCATCATGATCCTTCCAACAATCATCAGCGTATCGGAAGCTTCGATCAGTGCAGTTCCTGACAAATATTATCAGGGTGCATTAGCGCTCGGAGCGACACATGAACGAAGCGTATTTCTTACCGTCATACCGGCAGCAAAATCCGGTATTATGGCAGCGATCATCTTAGGTGTTGGTCGTGCGATCGGTGAAACCATGGCGGTTATCATGGTAGCTGGTAATCAGGTTCGTATGCCGGAAGGACTGATGAAGGGTGTCAGAACATTGACGTCGAATATCGTTATGGAAATGGGATATGCACAGGATCTTCACAGAGAGGCATTGATCGCAACAGGTGTTGTATTGTTTGTATTCATTCTGATCATCAACCTACTGTTTTCAATTTTAAAGAGAAAGACGGTGAACTAAATGGGAAAAAGAAATTTGCTTGCAGAATATAAAAGATGTCCTGGCTCACTGATCCTTCGTTTACTGGTCTATCTGGCGGCAGTACTGACATTGGTATGTATCGCATTTATATTGATCTACATTCTGGTAAAGGGCATTCCGAATCTGACACCGGATTTGTTTCGCTTGAATTATACATCCGATAACTGTTCGATGCTTCCGGCATTGATCAATACAATATATATGACATTGCTATCTTTAATTATTGCAGGGCCAATAGGTATTTTCGCAGCAATATATCTGGTGGAATATGCTAAGTCAGGGAATAAGCTGGTTGGAATTGTCCGTATTACGGCTGAGACATTAACAGGGATTCCTTCTATTGTATATGGTCTGTTTGGAATGATATTATTTACAACAAAAATGAAGTGGGGTCTGTCGTTATTATCCGGTGCGTTTACACTGGCGATTATGGTACTTCCGGTTATCATGCGAACCACAGAAGAAGCATTACTTGCAGTTCCAAAGTCATACAGAGAAGGAAGCTTTGGACTGGGTGCCGGAAAGCTTAGAACGGTATTTAAGGTTGTACTTCCAAGTGCAGTACCGGGTATCTTATCCGGTGTCATTCTGGCAACAGGACGAATCGTTGGTGAGACAGCAGCACTGATCTATACAGCAGGTAGTGTGGCAAGAGTTGCAAAAAATGTATTCTCGTCCACAAGAACATTATCTGTACATATGTATCTCCTTTCTAAGGAAGGACTTCATACGGATCAGGCATATGCTACAGCGGTTATTCTTCTTATATTTGTGGTGCTGATTAATTTCGCATCCGATGCGATCGCTAAAAAGATGTCAGCGAAAACGGAAAAGGACAGATAACACAGTTAGTTAGATAGATATAAACGGAGATAAATAGATGAGCAATATTAAATTTGATGTAAAAAATCTGAATCTTCATTATGGTAAGTTCCATGCGTTGAAAGATGTAAATATGGAAATACCGGAAAAGCAGATCACAGCATTTATTGGACCTTCTGGATGTGGTAAGTCTACATTCTTAAAGTGTTTAAACAGAATGAATGATCTGGTAGAAGACTGTATCATCACAGGTGATGTGAAGTTAGACGGTGAAGATATATTTGATGGAATGGATGTGAACCTGTTAAGAAAACGGGTTGGTATGGTATTCCAGAATCCAAACCCATTTCCAATGAGTGTATATGACAATATCGCTTATGGACCAAGAACTCATGGCATTCATAATAAAGAAAAGCTGGATGACATTGTAGAATGCTCCCTCAAGCAGGCGGCAATCTGGGATGAATTGAAGGATCGACTGAAGAAATCAGCACTTGGTCTTTCCGGCGGACAACAGCAGCGTCTCTGCATTGCCAGAGCACTTGCGGTAGAACCGGAGGTTTTACTGATGGATGAACCGACATCCGCACTTGATCCGATCTCAACATCCAAGATTGAGGATCTTGCAATGGAGCTTAAACATGATTATACGATTATCATGGTAACACATAATATGCAGCAGGCAACCCGTATTGCAGATAAGACAGCATTTTTCTTACTGGGTCAGGTGATCGAATTTGATGATACAGAGAAGATGTTCTCAAAACCACAGGATAAGAGAACAGAAGATTATATCACAGGAAGATTTGGCTAAAAGGAGTAAAGAGAATGAGGACAAATTATGACAGACAGTTAAAAAAGCTCAATGATGAAATGGTGGAGATGGGCACCATGATTGAGGGCGTGATCGAGAAAGCAATCAAAGCACTTGTGAACCAAGACGTTGATCTGGCACAGGAGGTTATCCACAGGGATGATCAGATCGATCAGCAGGAAAAGGATATTGAGAGTCTGTGTTTCAAACTTCTTTTAATGGAACAGCCGGTCGCAACTGACCTTCGACAGGTTTCATCTGCATTGAAAATGGTGACAGATATGGAACGAATCGGAGACCATGCAGCAGATATTTCTGAACTTACGATTCAGATGGCGGGCAAACCATATGTGAAAGAACTGGAACATATTAAGCAGATGGCAAAAGAGAGTGTGATTATGTTGGTTAACAGCATAGATGCTTATGTAAGTTTGGATCTTACAAAAGCCAAAAAAGTCATCGCGCAAGACGATGTAGTAGATGATCTGTTCCTGAAAGTGAAGAATGAACTTATCGGAATGATTCATCAGAATGCAGAGGCAGGTGAACAGGAAACAGACCTTCTGATGGTTGCAAAATATCTGGAGCGAATTGGAGATCATGCAACGAATATTTCAGAATGGGTCATATATTATATAACAGGAGAACACGTTTCCGGAAATTAAAAGTCTTATGAGCTACAGGATCAGGAGGTGATTGTCATGAGACATATATGGAATATGACAGTAGATGCTGGTAAGGGAAAAAGTAAACAGCACTTGATAAAAATGTTTTTGTTGTTAAACAGCATAGCCTGGGGCATGATCGCTGTGGTTGTAGCTGTCATGTTGAAAGGAATCGGACTGATGTCATCATGGAGTATGGCAGAGTGCATTCTGGTATCGGCCGGATACGGAATTTGTCTGATAGGATTGATTGGCGGCACAGTATGTATTTTGAAGAACGATGATCCTGACAGAATGTATCTTGAACAGAGACAGGAAGAACATTGAACGTGGATGACGTGAAATGTAAAACAATTCTCAAAATTTTACACGGAATTTACATAGGAATCCTTTCCTTTTTACATACCTGTTATACGATGATGATCGAAGGTACAAATGTTTAATTTATGTAAAAAGGAAGGAATTTTTTTATGAGTATTTTTGATGTACTTGCACTGTTTGGCGGACTTGCATTGTTTTTATTTGGTATGAATGTAATGGGAGACGGTCTGGCTCGGGCGGCGGGTGGTAAGATGGAGCGTATTCTGGAAAAACTGACCTCGACACCGATTAAAGGGGTATTGCTTGGAGCTGCAGTAACAGCGGTTATTCAGTCATCATCAGCCACAACCGTTATGGTCGTAGGTTTTGTAAATTCGGGAATTATGAAGCTACGTCAGGCAGTCGGTATCATCATGGGTGCAAATATCGGTACGACGGTCACCTCATGGATCTTAAGTTTGTCGGGAATTCAGGGGGACAGTATCTGGATTCAGATGTTAAAGCCATCATCATTTTCTCCGATCCTTGCAGTTATCGGCATTGCATTTCTTATGTTTTCTAAGAATGAGAAAAAACATGATATTGGTATGATCTTTTTGGGATTTACGATCCTTATGTATGGAATGGATGCAATGAGCGGGGCGGTTGCTCCTCTTGCAAATGTTCCCGAATTTGCAAATGTTCTTCTGATGTTCTCAAATCCTGTGCTGGGTATGATCGTAGGAGCATTATTCACAGCAATCATCCAAAGCTCATCAGCATCGGTAGGTATCTTACAGGCACTTTGTATGACAGGAGCAGTTACATATGGAACAGCACTTCCTATTATAATGGGACAGAATATCGGTACTTGTATAACGGCATTATTATCCAGTATCGGAGCAAAGAAAAATGCGAAACGTGCGGCTTTTGTACATCTGTATTTTAATATGATAGGAACGACTTTGTTTATGATCGTGTTCTATTCGATCAATGCATTTGTAAATTTTGAAGTATTACAGGATGTGGCAAGCCCGGCGGGTATTGCAGTGATTCATAGTGTATTTAATATTTTAACAACGATAGTATTACTCCCATTTGGAAAAGGCCTTGAAAAGCTGGCAACTCTTACGATCCGTGATAAGGAAGAACCTGTAAAGGAAGTTGCAGAACTTGCACCATTAAAGCATCTGGATGCCAGATTCTTAGAGCAGCCTGCATTTGCAGTTGCGCAGAGTATGGATGTTATGAATCAGATGGCGGGTTATTCAGCTGAGGCATTATATGACTCGCTGGAACTGATGAAGGATTATTCGGATGAGAAATGGAAACGTGTGGAATCGCTGGAAGATATCGTAGACAAATACGAAGACGAACTTGGTACTTATCTGGCAAAGGTAAGTGGAAAAGAATTGGCAGAGGAAGACAGCAAGCGTGTATCCAATGGACTTCATTGTATCGGAGATCTGGAACGTATCTCTGACCATGCACTTGCAATCGCAGAGATCTATGCCAAAATGCATAAGGAAGAAATGATGTTTTCGGATAAAGCAATGGCAGAATTAAATCTGTACTCAAATGCAGTCTATGAGATTATGAGTATGACCTGTAAGGCATTAAATGATGGTGATATGGAGGTTGCAAAACGGATCGAGCCATTAGAGGAGGTTATCAACAGCTTGAATGCTACGATCAAAAAGCAGCATATTAAACGTCTGCAAAAGGGAAAATGTACGATCGAGCTTGGTATTGCGCTGGAGAACCTTCTGAATAATTACGAGCGTGTAGCAGATCACTGTTCGAATGTAGCAGCTTCCCTGCTTCAGACTAAAACTGACAGCTTTGATACGCATGAATATCTGAACCGGATCAAACAGGAATCAAATGTAGAGTTTCAGGCTATGTACAGTATGTATAAGGAAAAATATTCTTTATGATCAAATGTAAAATTTTTTGACCATAAAGAAGAAGTATATTATTATAAATAAATAGAAAAGAATAGAGACAGGAGGAACGGCAGATGCAGGCATTGATTTATATTGTAGAAGATGATATGAACATTCAGGAAATAGAAATGTTTGCTTTAAAGAATACGGGATATATAACAGAAGGATTTGTAAATGCAAAGAGCTTCTTTTCCAGAATTGCAGAGAAGATTCCAGATCTGATCCTGCTTGATATCATGTTACCGGATCAGGATGGACTTGAGATTGTTAGAAAATTAAGAGAACGTCCGGAGACTGTGCGTGTGCCGATCATTCTGGTGACAGCAAAGACAACGGAACTTGATAAGGTAAAAGGTCTGGATATCGGAGCAGATGATTATCTGACAAAACCATTTGGTGTAATGGAACTGATCTCCAGAGTGAAAGCCCTGCTTCGCAGGAGCAAGAGCATTCAAGAGGATCAGATTCTTCGGTTAAAGAATGTAACCCTTGATTCTGAGAAACGTACTGTACAGGTAAATGATGTTCCTTGCGAACTGACCTTTAAGGAATTTGAACTGTTAAAGCTGTTGATGATCAACGCCGGAATCGTACTTCGAAGAGAAGTGATCATGATGGATGTGTGGGGAACGGATTACGAAGGTGAATCCCGAACCCTTGATATGCATATTAAGACGCTTCGTCAGAAGCTTGGGGATGCCGGCAACATGATTAAGACAGTTCGTAATGTCGGATATAAGATGGAATAAAAGGAAAACTAAGCAAAAGAAATTCACATAGCAGAAAGAATAAGATTTTTATGGAAGCACAAAAAGAGATAAAGGATAAGAAAGGCAGAAAAGACAAACGATTATCCAGTAAGATTAACAGCCGTTTTATAACGCTGACTCTGATTGCAATACTTTGCACGATGTTGCTGTCAACGACAGTCTACTATGATCTGTTTAAAAAGGAGATCATGCGTGATTTGGAAAATTATACACAGACATTGAAAAGTGCAGGGCTATTTGATGATACCAGTAAGCTTAATAATGTAAAAATTAAGAATACAGAGCTTCGTGTCACGCTGGTAGCACCGGATGGAACAGTTAAATATGATAATATGGTAGATCCTGCAACTATGGAAAGGCACAATGACCGACCGGAGATTAAAGCAGCTCTAAAAAATGGTGAGGGAGATGCTACCAGAATATCACAGACTATTAATATGAGTACATTTTACTATGCAATTCGCCTTTCAAATGGATGCGTACTTCGCGTGTCAAAGGAGACAAACAGTATAATCAGTGTATTCTTAAAGGGATTGCCAAGTATGACGATTATCATGCTGGTACTGGTTGCTATTGTGGTTTTGATATCAAGATATTTGACCAAGAGTATTGTCCGTCCGATTCGGCAGATGGCGAAGGATCTGGATCGCGTTGATGATGTTGATGCATATAAAGAGATCCGTCCATTGATTGATACGATCAAGGAACAGCATAATGATATTATGGAGAATGCACAGATGCGGCAGGAATTTACGGCAAATGTATCCCATGAGTTAAAGACGCCGCTTACAGCAATCTCTGGATATTCTGAACTGATCGAGAATGGAATGGCGGCAGATGGTGATGTGCAGAGGTTTGCGACAGAAATCCATCGAAATTCGAATCGGCTGCTTACTCTGATCAATGATATCATTCGTTTGTCAGAGCTTGATGTATCGGAAAACACACCGGCAATGGAACGGATTGATCTGTGTTCAATCGCAAGAGCAAATGTTGATATGTTGATGTTTTCAGCAGAAAAACATAATGTGACATTGAAGTTTTCGGGTCAGCCAAGTTACATCATGGGTAATAAGATGATGATGGAAGAATTGGTATATAATCTGACTGATAATGCGATCCGATATAATAAGCCGGATGGAAGCGTAGAAGTAACGGTTTACACATATGAGAAAGATCATTCTGTTGTTATGAAGGTGAAGGATACCGGAATAGGAATACCGGAAGAGCATCTGGGACTGGTATTTCAGAGATTTTATCGTGTCGATAAGAGTCGGTCAAAGTCAACCGGCGGAACCGGGCTGGGGCTTGCGATCGTAAAGCATATCGTTGCACAGCATGATGCAAAGCTGGATATAACCAGTACACCAAATGTAGGTACGGAGATTACGATTACCTTTCAGAGCAGATAAAATAGACAAGGAAAAGGAGCCTGTAAGAAGTTAGGAAACAGGCTCCTTT
Organism: Lachnospiraceae bacterium UBA6403; assembly: GCA_002437435.1. Taxonomy (GTDB): domain Bacteria; phylum Bacillota; class Clostridia; order Lachnospirales; family Lachnospiraceae; genus Coprococcus. Next base: position 43,187 of record DJPV01000045.1, read on the forward strand.
AATTTATAAGTATTCACACACACCGATTTGATATTCAAGATTGTATGTTATTTACTATTCTGATACTATATTAACACACGCTATTTTAAATTTCAAGGTGAAAATGTAAGAAATGCACAATTCATTTTATTAAAAATATACAAATCTTTACCTGGATAAAAAATTTTAAGATGTAAAAAAGATGAAAATCCGATTTACTACTGGTAATTTTCGGTTTTTGTTGTATATATATATTGAACGGAAAAATGATGGAGCAATGAGTAAAACAGGTTGATTTAGACACAGATAGGAGGTTTTTAACATGTCATTAACTGATTATGTAAAAGCGCAGAAGCTTGGTGAAAAAAGATACCAGGCAGCACTTTCCAAAAATGAATATCCATATCTGCCAGTACTGGATGAACTGATCACAAATTCCGATATTGCAGGTGAAGTAAATCTTGGTTTACAGCACATTTCTCTTGATCGGGTTGTAGGTACAGCGACCAAAGGCCGTACTACAGCATTTGCAAGTAACTTCATGCCTATACTAGATGCAAATTCTGAATTTGGAAATAAATGGTCATCTCTCTGTGACTCTCATATAGAAGAAGGAATCCACGATCCGATCAAAGTATATGAATATATGAATAAATTCTATGTCATAGAGGGAAATAAACGTGTCAGTGTGCTGAAATATTTCGGCGCAGATTCTGTTCCTGCAATGGTAATTAGAAAGCTGCCAAAGCGGACGGATGAACTGGAAAATAAGATTTATTATGAATTTGTAGATTTCCATAAGCAGACAGGTATCAACTATATATGGTTCACACAGCTTGGAGGATATGACAAATTAAGGGAATATATAGGATTGGCACCAGACGGTGAATTTACGGATGATGATCGTATGAATCTGAATTCGGCGCATCTTGCATTTGAGACAGCGTACAGACAGAAAAGCGGCAGCGATAGTCTTCCGATCACAGTAGATGATGCCATGCTTGTGTTCTTAAATGTATATGGATATAAGGCATTACAGGATATGTCATATGACGAGGTAAGGGCAAATCTGGATAAGGTCTGGGATGAGATCATCTTAAGTGCACAGAAGAAGAATATGACGATCGTTCCCAAACTGGAACCGGTAGAGTCGAAGAAGAAACTGTTCAGTATCACGCCGGTACCGAAGAAGCTTAAGATTGCATTTGTCTATGATAAAGAGCCTGAGAATTCTGTATGGATCTACAGCCATGATCTCGGAAGGATGGGTGTAGAAGGCAAGTTTAAGGATCAGGTTGAGACACATACATTTCCGAATATGGATGATAATACGAAGCTTGCAGAATGTCTGGAACAGATCGCAGAGGACAAATTCGACGTTGTATTTACAACCGGACCGGAGATGCTTCCGGAGTCATTAAAGGCTGCGATCAAATATCCGGAGCTTAAGATATTAAACTGCTCGTTAAATGTATCGACCAGTCATGTCAGAACGTATTATGCGAGAATGTATGAGGCGAAGTTTATAACCGGTATTATCGCAGGCTCACTCTGTGAGGATGGCAGGATCGGTTATGTAGCAGATTATCCGATCTATGGAACGACGGCGAACATCAATGCATTTGCACTGGGAGCAAAGCTTGTAAATCCAAGAGCGAAGATTTATCTGGAGTGGTCAAAGGTCAAAGACTCCGATCCGAAGAAACGGTTTAAGGAGTTGGGAATCTCTTATGTATCCGATAAGGATATGATCACACCGCTTACGGCCTCCCGTGAATTCGGTCTGTATTCCTGCGATGAGGACGAGATATCGAACCTTGCAATGCCATTTTACAACTGGCGCGTATTCTATGAAAAGATTGTTCAGATGATTCTGGATGGTAACTGGAAGCTGGAAGAAAAGAATGAGAAAGTAAAGGTTCTGAATTACTGGTGGGGTATGTCTGCCGGGTTGATTGATGTGATCTGTTCGAACCATCTTCCGGTTGGAACAGCGAGACTGGTAAAGCTGATGAAACGTCTGATTAAGGATGGTATGGTAAATCCATTTTATGGCAAGCTCTATTCACAGAATGGAGTGGTTCGTAATGATGAAGATGGCGAGATGAGTCCTGAAGAGATCATGAAGATGGACTGGCTGGCGGATATCGTCGTTGGTTCGATCCCGACTCTGGATGAACTGGTAGAAGATGCCAGAGATGTTGTTACTTTCCAGGGCGTAAATACGCCGGAAAATCTGGAATTGAAAAAAACCACAGACATAGTATAATAAGGCTATGCGGGTCTTAAGACTCGGAGTACGAACGTAGATGAGCGGGTTTTCTTTATGGAAACAGGCGGGGTACAGTTTCGTAGGAAAGAAAAGAAAACACGGAGATACGGATATGAAGATTCTTGTTCTGGCGGATGAAGAATCAAAATACCTATGGGATTATTTTGATAAGAAAAAATTAGAAGGAATTGATCTGATCATTTCCTGTGGTGATCTGGCACCGCAGTATCTGTCGTTCCTTGCGACATTTACACATGCTCCGGTTCTGTATGTATATGGAAATCACGATACCTGTTATGCAGACACGCCACCGGATGGATGTATCTGCATCGACGATCAGATCTATGTATATAAGGGAATACGGATTCTTGGTCTTGGCGGCTGCATGGAGTATCAGTACAATGGTGCACCACATCAGTATACCGAGAAAGCGATGGAGAAGCGTGTCCGCAAGCTGGGCAGGCAGATAAGAAAACATCGTGGATTTGATATTATGATCACGCATGCCCCGGCGTATCAGATCAATGATTCTGAAGACCTTTGTCATACCGGATTCAAGTGCTTTCGTACGTTGATCGAGGACTATCATCCACAGTATCTGGTACATGGGCATGTGCATATTAATTATGGCAGAGATTTTGTGCGGGAATCCAGATATCAGGATACCACGATTGTAAATGCATTTGAAAAATATATAATAGAAATAGATGAGACTGCTTTACAGGCAGCGAAATAGTCTTGCAAGCCAGGCGAAAGTTTGATAAACTTAAGCTTGGCTTAATTTATGTACATAATACGGACAGGCGCGTTACCTGCCGGTATGAAAATGCGCAGTAAGCCCATACTTTATGTATCATTCGAAAGGAGATAGAGGTTTGGAAAAGGGAAGTGCAGAGTACGAGAAAATTTTAGATGAACTGGTTGGTTATTGCAATGATTCAGGTATGATCGATCAGAACCTCTATGTTACATATGATGTTAAGAGAGGCCTTCGTGATTCAAATGGAAAAGGTGTCTTAACAGGTCTGACAGAGATTTCAGATGTATCTGGTTTTGCAGTTCAGAATGGTGAGCTGGTTCCGGCGGAAGGAAGACTCTACATTCAGGGATATAATATCGAAGATCTGGAACGTGGATTTCACGGAAGCAAGTTCGGCTTTGAGGAGACAATCTATCTGCTTTTATTCGGTGAACTGCCGACCAGAACTCAGTTTAATAAATTCAAGGAATTGATGGAGACATTCCGGGAGCTTCCAAGAAAATTTGCCCGTGATGTGATATTAAAAGCACCAAGCAAGAATATGATGAATGTCTTACAGCGTTGTGTATTAACTTTATATTCATACGATGACTGCCCGGATGATATCAGCATCCGAAATGTCCTTCGTCAGAGCATGGAGCTGATCGCACAGTTTCCGCTGATCGCCGCATATGGTTATCAGGGCTATAAGCACTATTATCAGGATAAGAGCCTGATCATCCACAATCCGAAACCGGGTCTTTCAACAGCAGAGAATTTTCTCCGCCTGATCCGTGCGGATAAGAAGTATACCGAGCTTGAGGCACAGGTACTGGATATCTGTCTGGTGCTTCATTCGGAACATGGTGGTGGTAATAACTCCACATTTACAACTCATGTTATATCATCAACCGGAACTGATACCTATTCAACCGTTGCCGGTTCTCTTGGCTCCTTAAAAGGACCGAAGCATGGTGGTGCGAACCTGAAGGTTCAGCAGATGATGGATGACCTGAAGGCTCATGTAAAAGACTGGAGTGATGAAACTGCGATCCGTGAATATCTTCAGGGACTGCTTGATAAGAAGGGCTTTGACCACAGCGGTCTGATCTATGGTATGGGACATGCTGTTTATACGGTATCAGATCCAAGAGCCAAGATTCTGAAGCGTTATGCCGGAAGACTTGCAGAAGAAAAGGGTATGCAGGAGGAGTTCAAGCTGTACACGGATATTGAACGGATCTCCATGGAACTGCTTGCTAAGAAACGAAACTCCGTTATCTCGGCAAATGTCGATTTCTACAGTGGATTTGTATATCGTATGCTTGATATACCGATCGAGCTGTTTACTCCGATCTTTGCGATCGCAAGAATCGCAGGATGGAGCGCACATAGAATAGAAGAACTGGTAAATGCCGGTAAGATTATCCGTCCGGCCTACAAATATGTCGGAACGCACAAGACATATCTGGATATGGACGAGAGAAACTGGTAGAACTGACTATATAAAATAAATGCGGGACAGTTATTAGATAATTAATGCCTGTCCCGTATTTGTTTATTTACTCCATCTTCCGGCAGCGCCGCATGGCAGAACCAGACCGGAGTCTGTAACCGGAAGTCCTACTTCGTCGGAGATAACGTGACCGCCGAACTTAGACTGTACCTCGGTTGATATCATATAGGTAAGAACGGCTGGTGCAAGACCGGTTGTATAGGAATTGACTAGGAAGAAAAGCGGATCATCGCAGAGCAGCTCGCTGCACAGCTTGATAAACGGGTGTATCTTTTCTTCGATCTTCCAGATTTCGCCTTTTGGACCTCTGCCGTAGGATGGCGGATCCATGATGAGCGCATCATAGTGATTGCCACGGCGGATCTCACGTTCTACGAATTTTACGCAGTCATCTACGATCCAGCGGATCGGAGCATCACCAAGCCCGGATGAGACTGCATTTTCCTTTGCCCAGGTAACCATGCCCTTAGAAGCGTCAACATGAGTAACTGCTGCACCTGCTTTTGCTGCCGCACAGGTTGCACCGCCAGTATAAGCGAAAAGGTTTAATACCTTGATCTCATTTTTCTTTGATGAGCGGATCAGGTCAGAGAACCAGTCCCAGTTGGCTGCCTGCTCTGGAAATAGGCCGGTGTGTTTGAAACTGAATGGTTTCAGGTTAAAAGTCAGATCTTTATAATGGATCGACCATTGCTGTGGGAGGTTAAAGAACTCCCATTCGCCGCCGCCCTTATTGCTGCGGTGGTAGTGACCATTTAACTGTTTCCAGCGTTTATCTGTTTTTGGAGTTGACCACAGAACCTGTGGATCCGGACGAAGGAGAATATATTTGCCCCATCGTTCCAGTTTTTCTCCATCTGAACAATCTATTACTTCATAATCCTGCCAGTGATCGGCTATCCACATAATCGATATCCTCGTTTCATTTGAAATATTTGTATAAAACTACTATATTATAAGGTGCAGTCGTTTTCAAGTCAACGATGAAATCTGCACAGAAAGAAAATGAAATCGGCATATAAGGAAAACAAATTGACCGATATCTGTCGGGGTGATAAAATCACAGCAGTAGAGCAAAACAGAAATATATGATTGCAAGAGATAATTTGGATTTAATGAATGCAAAATTATTTGCGCATGAGAATGTTAATTTTGTGTATAGCATTGCGTGGGTAGCGTTTCACAAAATTATAAATAGATATAAGGTAGAAAACATGGAGAAACAAATGGACATTATAAAAGAGATTGTGGAGACACATCCACATAAGGTTGTACTGAGCAATGGGAAAGGAGAATACAAGAAGATCGTATTTGCCCGGAAAGTATTAAAGGGCAGAAATGCATATCAGCTTGAGAAATATACACAGACACAGGTCTTTCATGAGAACATCGAAGAAGGAAGGCTGGCGGAGCATATTGCGATGCATTTCCCGGCAGAGTTCAGGCAGATGAATGCATTTTCTCTGATGACAGATTATGATGTGAAAGCAGGAAAAAAGGGAAATCTGGCAGTCAGTCGCAGACAGGCGGAGAACAAGACGATATCGGTTGGAGGCAACAATCGCAAAAAAAAATATATTCTGGATGAGGGGCTGGACATTCCTGCGTTCCGGGAGCTTGGAATATTTACCAAGGAAGGAAGAGTGGTTTCCTCCATGTATGATAAGTTCCGCCAGATCAATCGTTTTATCGAGATGGTAGATGATGTACTGAAATCTTATAAAGACGATGAGATCAACATTATTGATTTTGGATGCGGCAAATCCTATCTGACTTTCTTCTTATATTATTATATAGTAGAGATCCGTCATATGACGGCACATATCACAGGGCTTGATCTGAAAGAACAGGTAATAAAGAATTGTAATAAGCTCGCAGAAAAATGCGGATATACGGATCTGAAGTTTGAGATCGGAGATATTAATGGATATCGGACAGACCGTAAGGTTGATATGGTAGTGACCTTGCATGCCTGTGACACGGCGACTGACTATGCGCTCTACAATGCGATCTGCTGGAATACGACATACATCCTATCTGTTCCATGCTGCCAGCATGAGTTGAACAAACAGATCCGGTCGGATGAGCTGTCGGCACTGACTAAATATGGAATCATCAAAGAACGGACAGCAGCATTAATGACCGATGCCATTCGCGGATGTGTGCTGGAATACTGTGGATATAAGACAGATCTGCTGGAATTTATCGATATTGAACACTCGCCTAAAAATATTTTGATCCGGGCAGTTAAGAAGCCGGTATCAGAGGAGAAACGGGAACGTGCAAGAGCAGAAGCGGAACGGTTGTGTCAGACCTTTGACATTCACCAGACTCTGATGCAGCTTGTGCTGACAGAAGAAAGGAGTCATTCATGAAACGAATTTTGATATATGATTGTAATACAGTGGATACTGTTTATGCACCGCTTGTATGCAGAGAGATCATGATGCAGGCTGATCGGATTGACCGTCTGGAATGCGGCTATGTTTCAAAGGCTTCGAAAGAAGAACTGCAGAAGCTGGGATTTCGTCTGATGGGAGCAGAAGAACGGGGGAGTCGTGCCGGCTGCACTTTTATAACAGAATTGGTCGCTCATGCATTTGACCGGCAGATTGAAGGAATCGATATCGTGACGGATGATGATACGATCCTGCCGGCAATTGTAAAGGCACAGGAGCAGGGCAAGGATATCCGGGTATTTGGCAGTAACGTACACAGCGAAGCATTTATCCGCAGATGCAATCGTTTCTGTTATATAGATATTTTGCAGGGGTATGAACCGGAACAGTGTCTGACACCATTATCAGAGATTATATCCGATGTATATCGCATTATAATAGAAGAAAGAGCTTCGGGCATCTGTACAGAACTGGCAGGACTGATACATAAGCTTACAAAGCTGCATACAGAATTTGATACCAGAAATTATGGTTATACAAGTATGGAAGAACTGATTCTGAAAAATGGAAAAGATATTCAGTTCTATAAAGACGGAGAACGGTATTATCTGGAGATGATCGATGACCGGGAAAATGTAGAACGCTTTATCACGGCGTATCTGTCAGAACAGAATAATAAGATAGAAGATATGCAGGAGCTGTTTGATGCATTATCAGAAGAATTCGAACGGTTTGATACCAGAAATTATGGTTATACATCGGATATCGCTTTTCTTTTGAGTTTCCCGAAGCTGGAAATTTATAATAACAAGGGCGTGAAGCTGAAGCAGAGCTTTAAGCTGAAATAAGAGATGGTTTTTCATTGTGTATGATATAATGAACGCAAAATTACTTGCT
>DJPV01000057.1 GCA_002437435.1 Lachnospiraceae bacterium UBA6403
GTTAGTTACTGCTAAGATTGCAAAAGTATCTAAGGTTACGCTTTCAAAGAAAACATATACTTATAATGGTAAGGCTAAGAAACCAGCAGTAACAGTGAAGGACAGTAACGGAACGAAGTTAAAAAATGGAAAAGACTACAGTATCACTTATGCAAAGGGTAGAAAAAAGGTAGGAAAATATACCGCTAAGATTACACTGAAAGGCGAAAAATACAGTGGAAGCAAGACGGTTACCTTTACCATAAAGCCAAAGAATACGAAACTTACATCAAAAAAAGGTCAGAAAAAAGCAATTGTAGTTCGTTGGAAGAAGCAGTCTAAGCAGACGAGTGGTTATCAGATTCAGTACGCTACAAAGAAGAATTTTACAAATGCCAAGACTGTAACAGTAAAGAAGAACAACGTGACGAAGAAAACAATCAAGAAGCTTGCATCAGGCAAGAAGTACTATGTGCGTATCCGAACCTATAAGAATGTAAAGATGAATGGTAAGACTACAAAGATTGCTTCGTCATGGAGTAAGACATCAACAGTAAAAACAAAATAATATATTATCAAAGGAAAAATGTAACATCTAAATTATATAATAATATATCCTTTATAATACTATATTTAAAATGTAAAACAGCGGTAATTAGTAAAAAGCTAATTACCGCTGTTTTATGATGCGGATAACAGGAGTTGAACCTGCACGTCTGTTGACACTAGAACCTAAATCTAGCGCGTCTGCCAATTCCGCCACATCCGCTTAATAAAAACGCAAATCCTTCTTACTGAAAGATCTGCGTTTTTTAATACTGAGCGTGCGGGGATTCGAACCCCGGACAACTTGATTAAAAGTCAAGTGCTCTACCGCCTGAGCTAATGGCCCATAAAGATTAAGTTTTTGACTGGGCTAGCTGGATTCGAACCAGCGTATGCAGGAGTCAAAGTCCTGTGCCTTACCGCTTGGCGATAACCCAAAAGCATCGCTTATTATGCGATAAAGAAAAGGGTGGATAGAGGGACTCGAACCCTCGGCCTCCAGAGCCACAATCTGGCGCGCTAGCCAACTGCGCCATACCCACCATATAAGTGAAACATCCATATGGAACAGCAGTAGTGCCACAGAATGAAACAAATAAATGTGCCCGAAGGGATTCGAACCCCCGACCCACGGCTTAGAAGGCCGTTGCTCTATCCAGCTGAGCTACGGACACATTTTAAATTCCCGCTAGAAATATTAGCGAAAATAAAGAGCGGGTGATGGGAATCGAACCCACGTATCTAGCTTGGAAGGCTAGTGTTCTACCATTGAACTACACCCGCATGATTGCTTAACAGTGTTTAGATTTATAATTATCTAAGTCGGGGTGACAGGATTCGAACCTGCGACCTCTTGATCCCAAATCAAGCGCTCTAGCCAAGCTGAGCCACACCCCGGAACAAAGTGTTTGTCGTTTTTTGTTTTCACCATATCTCTGACGCAAGACATATTATACATAAACGCCCCCTTGATGTCAACAATAAATTTTATTTTTTTTGCATTTTTTTTGTGATGGCGGATTTTCTCAGGTTTTAAGCCATTTTCTGGCATTTTTTTGAATATTATATGTTGACGGCTGATATTTTCCGGCTTTTAGCTTTATTTTAAAGCTTTCGATGTCTTGCAGTATGTACCTGTTGTATATAGGTCTCTAAAAAAAATCTGGATAAAAATTGAATCGGATAACAAGCTGTGCTATAGTAAGGACTGCGGCAGTTTAATTAAGAAAAGAGAGAAACGAATGAGTAATTTTTTATTTAGTATAAATGCGACAGTACCGATCTTCCTGATGATCCTGTTAGGATGGTTCTTAAAAAAAATCAATTTGATCAATGATGAATTTGCGAATGTGGCAAATAAATATGTATTTAAAGTATCCCTTCCGGTACTTTTGTTCCGGGATATTGCAACGACTTCTGTATTAAAAGATGTCAATATGAAGTATGTGACATTTTGTTTCTTCGGGACTTTTATTATGTTTGTATTTGCATGGTGCTTTGCAAAGATTTATTGTAAAGATAAGACCATGGTTGGCGCATTTGCACAGGCATCTGCAAGAGGAAGTGCAGCGGTGCTTGGAATTGCGTTTGTAGAAAATATCTGTGGAAGTTCCGGTATGGCTCCGCTTATGATCGTGGCAGCGGTACCGTTGTTTAATATTTTATCAGTAATCATGCTGACCTTTGGCGGAAGGGATAGTATCCATGGAGCAGATGGAATCAAAAAGGCATGCATCAATATATTGAAGAATCCGATCATTATCGGTATCGTGCTTGGTATTCCGTTTTCATTATTAAACATTCCGATTCCTGCGATCCCGATGAAAACGATCAATTATATTGCACAGACAGCGACACCGATAGCGTTGATTGCAATTGGTGCGGGATTTAATACAAAGGCGGCACTGGAAAAGATGAAGCCAGCGGTAGTAGCATCTCTTATGAAGCTGGTTGTGTTTCCTTTGATCTATATGCCGATCGCGATCAGGCTTGGGTTTGCACCGAGTGAGCTGGCTGCAATATTGATCATGACAGGTTCACCGTCCACGGTAACCTGTTATATCATGGCTAAGAATATGAATAATGATGAAGTCTTGTCATCAAATGCGATTGTATTGACGACACTGTTTTCATCGATCACGATAACGGTGTGGGTATATGTTCTTCGAGTGATGGGATGTGTCTGATATAAAAATATAGAAGATAATAAACAGAAATGAAATAGAAGAAATGGATACAGAGGCAATAGATGCTATAAAGAAAAGAATGGAGAGAGAAGATGAGAAATATAGTTTTGATCGGAATGCCGGGATGTGGAAAGAGCACGATCGGTGTGGTGCTTGCAAAGGTTCTTGGATTTGATTTTGTGGATGCGGATGTACTGATCCAGAAAAAACATGGAAAACTGCTTCGTGAACTGATCGCAGAATACGGGGATGACGGTTTCCTTCAGATAGAAAATGATGTAAACAGGGAAATCGACCTTAAGAATACAGTTATTGCAACCGGAGGAAGTGTTGTATACTGTGAAGATGCCATGAAGCATTATGTGGAAAATGACATCGTGGTATATATCGAGCTTCCATATGAAGTGATCGCTTCCAGACTGGAAAATGTAAAGCGGCGAGGAGTTGTGTTAAAGGATGGTCAGACCTTAAAGGATCTTTATGATGAGCGCATCTTATTATATAAGAAATATGCACAGATCACGGTAAGAGCTGAGGGACTCTCGGTGGAAGAACTGATGGATGCTATTGCAGAGAAAGTACTGGAATATGAGAAAAACCATTAACATGAAGAACAAGCGTAAACAAAAAACGGCTTCTGAATAGCAGAATGAATTATCTGGTGAAAACTGGAAAATATCTGCATAGAAGTCGTTTTTTATATTGACGAAATCTGTTATATCCCATATAATCTATTTTGTGGTTTAAAACGTAGAACTTTAAAGTTACTTGACTTCAACGCAATAAAGTAAAATGAACCGAATCATGCTTGAATCCAAAATTAAGAATTATAAGGTACGTTACTGTTGGTGAGAAAGTGGTTATAAGATTCTGCGAATACAAAAAATGAGATGTGACGGGAGGTTAACATGGTTATTAAAGTGATTATGCTTGTTGTATTCTTTGGCATAATGATCGGTGTAGGATTTTATGCAAGAAAACAGGCGACAGATGTGAATGGATTTGTACTGGGAGGAAGAAGTGTAGGTCCGTGGCTTACAGCATTTGCATATGGTACGTCCTATTTTTCAGCGGTTATTTTTATTGGATATGCAGGACAGTTTGGATGGAAATATGGTATTGCATCCACTTGGATCGGTATCGGAAATGCGATCCTTGGTTCCTTACTTGCATGGGTAGTGCTTGGCAGAAGAACCAGACTGATCACACAGAAGCTGGATTCCAGAACAATGCCGGAATTCTTTGAGAGAAGATATAACAGTAAATCTATGAAGATCATTTCTTCATGGATCATATTTATCTTCCTGATTCCATATACAGCTTCTTTGTATAACGGACTTTCCAGATTGTTTGGAATGGCATTCGATATTGATTACAAGATCTGTGTTGTTGCAATGGCAGTTCTTACCGGTATCTATGTAATCGTTGGCGGCTATATGGCAACAGCGATCAATGACTTCATTCAGGGCTTGATCATGCTGGTCGGTATAGTAGCAGTTATCTATGCAGTATTAAATGAGAGAGGCGGACTTACAGGAACGTTAGATAAGCTGGCTCGTGTAAATGATCCGGCAGTTTCAGATACACCGGGTGTATTTGCATCTTTCCTTGGACCGGATATCTTTAATCTGGCATGTGTTGTCGTATTAACTTCGCTTGGAACATGGGGACTCCCTCAGATGATCCAGAAGTTCTATGCGATCAAAGATGAGAAATCAATCAAGACAGGAACGATTGTGTCTACATTATTTGCAACGATCGTAGCCGGAGGCTGTTATTTCCTTGGCGGTTTTGGCCGTCTGACAGAGACTGATGTGGCAGCAGAGGGATTTGATGCGATCATTCCACACTTACTTGAGAATCTTCCGGAAGTATTGATGGGTCTTGTAGTTATTCTTGTATTATCTGCTTCGATGTCAACTTTGTCTTCGCTGGTTTTGACATCCAGTTCAACACTTACAATCGACTTCATCAAAGCATCGATCGCTCCAAAGATGTCAGAAAAGAAGCAGGTTCTTACAATGCGGATCATGCTGGTAGTATTTATTGCATTATCGGCGGTCATTGCGGTGGTTCAGTACTCCAGTAAGGTTGCATTTATCGCACAGCTTATGGGTATCTCATGGGGTGCGATCGCAGGTGCATGTCTGGCTCCGTTCTTATATGGCTTGTACTGGAAACGTACGACAGTGGCAGCCTGCCTTGTTAGTTTTATCTGGGGCGTAGGTATCATGACACTGAACTTTATCAGTAATACATGGCAGTTATTCAGTTTTCCACAGGCATTACAGTCACCTGTAAACTGTGGTGCAGCAGCGATGGTTGGCGGATTGATCATTGTTCCGATCGTCAGTCTGATCACAAAGAAACCTGATCAGAAACGTGTAGAGGAGATCTTCTCCTGTTATGAAGCAACAGTAACGGTTCCCCAGAGAGAAGCCTTGGATTAATATTATTCATAAAATATACATAATATGCATAAAGCCGGCAGACAGAAGAATTTCTGTTTTTGTCGGCTTTAATATTTGTGTAAAATGCGTTAGAAACACGTTTATACAGGAGCTTGTTGAATGCGGTATCATTTTTCAAAACAGATGAAATGTATACGAAAATTTTAAGGGTATAACGTTATAAATTGAATGCTGGAATATTTTTTTGCATATTTATTAAATAATACTTGAATATTATGCATAATAACTGTATAATCATGGAAGATTGCACTGGCTGTATTTTCCTGTGAAACCAGTTGACGGAAGAAAATGCAGAGAGTAAGATAAATGAATGTGTAGAAATACAAATAGGACGATGGCTGTAACGACCGGAAGATCATTTACAGCAGATTGGAGTTAGATATGATAAAGGCAGGAATTATTGGTTCAACCGGATATGCCGGTCAGGAAATAGTAAGAATTCTTCTTGGACATAAGGATGTAGAGATTGTCTGGTATGGTTCCAGAAGTTTTATAGATAAGAAATATTACGAAGTATTTGGAAATATGTTTCAGATCGTAGATGCAACATGTCTGGGTGAGAACATGGATGAGCTGGCTGAGAAGGTGGATGTTATTTTCACGGCAACCCCACAGGGCTTATGTTCTTCTCTTGTAAATGAGGATATCCTGTCAAAGGTTAAGATCATTGACCTGAGTGCGGATTTCAGAATTAAAGATGTTGCTACTTATGAGAAATGGTACAAGATCGAGCATAAGAGTCCGGAATTCATCAATGAAGCGGTATACGGTTTGTGTGAGATCAACAGAGATAAGGTAAAGGGATGCAGACTTCTGGCAAATCCTGGCTGTTATACAACCTGTTCCATCCTTTCCTTATATCCTCTGGTAAAAGAGAAGCTGATCGATCCGAATACGATTATTGTAGATGCAAAGTCCGGTACATCAGGTGCTGGACGAGGAGCAAAGATTCCGAACCTGTTCTGCGAAGTAAATGAAAGCATTAAGGCATATGGAGTAACGACACATCGTCATACACCGGAGATTGAAGAACAGCTTGGATATGCATATGGCAGTCCGATCATGATCAATTTCACACCACATCTGGTTCCGATGAACCGTGGTATTCTGGTTACAGCGTATGCTTCATTAAAAGAAAAAGCAGATTACGACACTGTTCGTGCTGCATATGACAAATATTATGCAAATGAGAGATTTGTCCGTGTCCTTGACAAGGATGTGTGTCCTGAGACACGTTGGGTAGAGGGCAGCAATTATGTAGATGTCAACTTCAAGATCGATGAGAGAACCGGACGTATCATTGCTATGGGAGCGCTTGATAATCTGGTAAAGGGTGCAGCAGGTCAGGCAGTTCAGAATATGAATATCATGTTTGGACTCCCTGAAGAAGAAGGACTGCTGATGGCTCCGGTATTTCCATAAAAGAGTAATGACGGCAGACATCGTGGAAGAACAGATGATATAAGGCGGTGATCGGTATGGAGATCATTTCTGGTGGAGTGACAGCTCCAATCGGCTTTCTGGCAGCAGGTATGCATGCCGGAATAAGAAAGAATAAAAAAAAGAAAGATATGGCATTGCTTGTCAGCAAATGTCCGGCAAAGACAGCAGGTGTATTTACACAGAATATGGTCAAGGCGGCTTCTGTTATGTGGGACAGGAAATTATGTGACAATAAAGGATTATGTCAGGCATTGGTTGTAAACAGTGGAGTGGCAAATGCATGTACAGGAGAAGCGGGAAATCAGGATGTAGAACACATGACAGAGCTTGTAGCGTCAGAACTTCAGATATCGGCCGATCAGATTGCAGTTGCATCGACCGGAGTAATAGGTATAAGACTTCCGATGGATACGATCGCGTATGGAATACATGAACTTTCCGGAATGCTTTCCGATGATTTAGAGAGTGGAAGTCATGCAGCAGAGGCGATCATGACAACGGATGTGTATAAAAAAGAGATTGCAGTAAAACTATGGATCAAGGGTAAGACAGTTACGGTTGGTGGTATGTGTAAAGGCTCCGGTATGATCAATCCGAATCTTGGAACAGTGCTTGGATTTCTGACAACAGATCTGAATATCAGTCAGGAGTTATTGCAGAAAACGCTGCGAAATGATGTCATAGATACTTATAATATGTTATCCGTCGACGGGGATACCTCAACGAATGACACCGTTATGATATTTGCAAATGGCATGGCTGGAAATGATGAACTGCTTGAAACGGATGAGGACTATCCGGCATTTGTAGAGGCACTTCGATATATCAATACCTATTTTGTGAAGCTGATCGCCGCGGACGGAGAAGGAACGACGAGGATGTTCCAGGTACAGGTAGCAGGTGCGGAATCCAAGGAGGGTGCAAGAAAGCTTGCAAAATCCGTGGTGACATCAAACCTTGTAAAATGTGCCGTATATGGTTCGGATGCGAACTGGGGACGTCTGGTATGTGCGATGGGACAGAGCGGGATCGCATTTGATCCTTATAAAGTGGACATTATAATATCCAGTGAAGCCGGTTCACTAAAAATAGTTGAAAATGGGGTCTGTACCGATTATGATGAAGAAAGAGCAACAGAGATCCTGTCACCAAATCAGGTTTGTTTTCATGCAGATATGCATACAGGTACAGAGACAGCTTCCGCATGGGGCTGTGACCTTACATATGAATATATCAAGATAAATGCAGAGTATAGAAAGTGAGGAAGTAATTAAGATGGTAAAGGGAGATTATACAGTAGATCAGGTAATATCAAAAGCACAGACACTGATCGAGGCATTGCCTTATATCAAGAAATTTCAGGGTAAAACGATCGTTGTAAAGTATGGCGGAAGCGCTATGCTGGACGAGAATCTGAAATATAATGTGATCGAAGATGTTGCATTATTGAAGTTGGTTGGCTTAAAGCCGGTTATCGTACATGGCGGCGGCAAGGAGATCAGCAAATGGGTAGAGAAGGTTGGAAAAGAGCCTGAGTTTATCAATGGCCTTCGTGTAACAGACAGTGAGACAATGGAGATTGCTGAGATGGTGTTATCCAAGGTAAACAAGAGCCTTGTCAGCATGATGCAGAAGGTTGGTTTAAAGGCTGTTGGTATCAGTGGTAAGGATGGAGGACTGTTTACTGTTAAGAAGCGTCTGCCGGGTGGAAAAGATATCGGTTATGTAGGTGAGATCACAAAGGTAGATACAGAAGTGATCGATGCACTGGTAGATCAGGACTTTATACCTGTTATTGCGCCTATCGGTGTCAGTGAAGAATATGAAGACTATAATATCAATGCCGACGATGCTGCATGTGCAGTTGCAACTGCATTAAAGGCAGAAAAACTGGTATTCTTAACAGATATTGAAGGTGTATTTATTGATCCGACAGATAAGTCCACACTGATCTCGGAAATGGATATCCATGAAGCAAAGGATATCATTGAGAAAGGTGTTGTCGGTGGTGGTATGCTTCCAAAGCTGAATAACTGTATTGCAGCTATGGAAAATGGTGTATCAAGAGTCCATATTCTGGATGGACGTCTGAAGCATTGTCTGCTTCTTGAGTTCTTTACACAGAAGGGTATTGGTACCGCGATTTTAAAAGAACCGTTATTCTAAATAATATTTGGCAGTTAACATATAAAAGATAAAAACAGAAAAAGGTCGGAACTGTACGTTGATAATGAGAAAAATCAGGAACTACAGTTCCGGTCTTTTTTCTATTTTACTATTGTAAAAGGAATCGAAGTTCGTTAAAATGGGGGTGTGTATGGTCATATCGGCATATACAGGAGGTTATGCGGATATGATGAAAGAAAAAAGAAGAAATGATGGCTGTGTTTTATTCAGTGCGGTAGCCGGACTTATGATTATTTTCATGCTGTCGGGTTGTGGAAGTGATCACGTTTCCTATGAGCCTGCTGATGTGACAGATAATGCAGATGTATGGGTGACAGAGCAGCAGACAGATGAAAGTTCAGAAGTATCAGAAAATACAGGATATGTATATGTCTATGTGTGTGGTGCTGTTAAGCAGGAAGGGGTATACCAGCTGCCGGAAGGCTCCAGGATCAATGACGCATTGCTTCTTGCGGGCGGACTGACTGAGGATGCAGTTTCAGGTGTCTTAAATCTGGCAGAGACGGTTCAGGATGGACAGAAGCTTTATTTTCCGACAAAAGATGAGCTGGCAGATCAGCAGGATGCTTTGAAGAATGAAGCATATACAGACAGTCAAATGAACAGCAGCGGTGAGCAGTCACAGAAAATAGATATCAACACAGCAGATAAAGAACAATTAATGGCACTTTCCGGGATCGGCGAGACAAAAGCAGAATCCATTATCCGATACAGGACGGAGCATGGAAGTTTTGCACAGATCGAAGAAATTACAAATGTAGACGGGATCGGCGAGAGCCTTTTTCAGAAGATAAAAGAGTATATATATGTTAAATAAAGATATATAAGGAAGCAGGGGTGTAATCGTATGAAAAAAGTACTGGTAGTAGATGATGAAAAATTAATTGTTAAGGGATTGAAATTCAGTCTGGAACAGGACGATATGGAAGTCGATGTTGCTTACGATGGCGGAGAAGCATTTGAGAAAATAAAGAACAATTCATATGATATCGTTCTTCTTGACATTATGATACCAGTATATACAGGAATAGAAGTCTGCCAGATGGTGCGCGAATTTTCAAATGTTCCGATCATAATGCTGACGGCAAAGGGTGAAGATATGGATAAGATCATGGGGCTTGAGTATGGTGCGGATGATTATATCACAAAGCCGTTTAATATTCTTGAGGTTAAAGCAAGGATAAAAGCAATTCTCAGAAGAAGCGGAAAGAAAGCAGAACCTGTAAAGCCTGTGAATATCATGGAGATCAACGGAATGAAGGTAGAGCTTGACAGCAGACGGGTATTTGTTCATGGAAAAGAATTGAACCTGACAGCAAAAGAGTTTGATCTCCTGGAATTATTAATGGCGCATCCGAATAAAGTATATTCCAGGAATGAGCTTCTTGATACTATATGGGGAAGCACATATCCAGGAGATGCCCGTACGGTGGATGTTCATGTTCGAAGACTTAGAGAAAAGATTGAAGATAATCCGGGAGAACCGGTATATATTCATACGAAATGGGGCGTTGGCTATTATTTTAAAGGCTGATAGTTGCGATGAAAAAAGACAGAAATGATGATATGAAAAAAACAAATATCATGAAACAGGGAAAAGAACATATTCGTCTTCAGACCGTGATCTTTCTGATCATAATTCTGCTGGTTTTTCTTGTTGCAATCGGTATGAAAACTGTTTTTTTCAATTTGCTTGTAAAAAATGAATATCGGGATGTTGAAAAGCTTCTGAGAAATAATTCAAAAAGTCTGGAATATCTGATCAACGATATTAATTCGGAAACCGAAGGCACAAGCCAGACTTATCAGGGCGTAGATACGCTCGCATACAGCATGTCTGCCAGAATCGTCATTGTTAATACGGATTATAATGTGATCTATGACAGTTTTCGGTTGATGAAGGATACCTATATTATGGATAATGATATTCACCGGATCATGAGTGGTGATGAGTCGGAGAAGATGGTGTCAGATGACATATCGATCGAGTATATATTTCCTGTGGTAAACCGTGAAGGTTATACTGATGATGTAGCAGTTGTGGCAGTCAGTCTTGAAGATTTTAATGATAATAAGACATATCTGGAATATCGTGCCAATATCCTGATCTGTATATTTATGGTACTTGGAGTGATTGCAGCCGTAGTGATTTCTTATACAGCGATCCGTGATACAAGAAAGATTCGTCTGCAGCTTCTGAACATGAAGGATGGATTCCTTGGACAGCTTCATAAGGATGGTTTATGGAAAGAAGCCGGTATGGTTGTAGATAATATGAATGGTATATTTGCAAAAGCCCAGCTTCTGGAAGAATCACGACAGGAATTTGTATCAAATGTATCACATGAGTTAAAGACACCGATCACTTCTATGAAGGTTTTGTCTGAGTCTATATTGATGCAGGAAAATGTTCCTGTTGAGACATACCGGGAGTTCATGAATGATATTGTGCTTGAGATCGATCGCGAAGCGCAGATCATCAGTGACCTTCTGACTCTTGTGAAAACAGATAAGGGCTCAGACAGTCTGAATATTGAACGTGTAGATATTAATGAACTGATGGAGGTCATTCTGAAACGATTGACGCCTCTTGCAGAAAAGAGAAATATCGAGATTACATTTGAGAGTTTTCGTGAAGTGTCGGCGGATATTGATAAAGTAAAGTTTACACTTGCAATATCCAATCTCATCGAGAATGGAATAAAGTACAATGTAGATGGTGGCTGGATCAGAGTATCCCTGAATGCAGATCATAAAAATCTGTATATCAAGGTTGCCGATTCAGGTGTAGGTATACCGGAAGACTGTGTAGAGCATATCTTTGAGCGTTTTTACAGGGTAGACAAAGCACGAAGCCGAGATACCGGAGGAACAGGACTAGGACTTGCGATTTCCAAGAATATTATCGTTATGCATAAGGGAATCATCAATGTATATAGTGAACCGGGTAAGGGAACGACATTTACGGTTCGTGTTCCAATGAATTATGTTAACTAGACAGCAGGATGAAGGAGTAAGATATGAAGACTGAAATCTTCGGTTATCGGATCGTTATTCGGATGGTTATGGCTTTCGTTTTATTGTTTTCAATGACAGGTTGTGGAGATAATAAAGTTAAGGATACAGCTGGTTCAGGTCTGGACGCCAGTGAGGGTATGGATATATATACTATTTATTATATGAATAGTGACTGGACTGATTTTGTTACACAGCACACAAATATTGACCAGCTTGAAGCAACAGAGAATACGATAGATAAATTAATGAATCTATTGATAACATCAACAGATGACAAAAATTGTCAGATACCAATACCTATGGGAATGACTTATCAGCGTTACGCATATGATGGACAGGGTGTTGTGACGGTTATGTTTAATCTGGATTATGAAACAGCAGAAAATTATCAGATTTTGCTATGCAAGATGGCATTTACAAATACACTTTGTCAGGTGGAGGGTGTTGACAAAGTGTCATTTGAACTGTCTGATCTGATCGGAGAGAGGAAACTTGATACGAGTGTATATACAGAGCAGTCTTTTTCGACTATAGGCAGTGATTTTATGAAGTCGGATTATTCGGTCGATGTTTATGTACCTGATACGACTGGAAAGAGGCTGGATAAGAAAACGGTTGAGATTGATGCGTTATCTTATAAGACGCCGGAAGAGCAGGTTATGGAAAATCTATGTGGTTCAAAGGAATGGAAGAGCCCATTAGGAGATGATATAGATATTCTGGATATCTATGTTCAGGATCGTACCTGTTATGTGAATTACAGCAATTCATTTCTGACAAATGTAGAGCAGTATGATAATAGGGTACTTTTATATTCCATTGTAGATTCACTGGTTCAGCTTTCCGATGTAGATAAAGTTGTGTTCAAGATAGATGGTAAACAGGATTTGATCTATGGTGAATATCTTGATTTTACAAAAGCATATACAGCAGATTATACAATTTGTAATTAAAGACACAGTTATAAAATATTGCAGTATGGATGCAGATATTTGAAAGTTTGATGACTGTGCGTCAGGAGGAAAATAAAATAAAAAGACCACTGTTTTGGGTAGCGTGTGCCTTTCTGTTTGGAGAGACGGGGGCAATGGCTGGCAGCAGATGGTATATTTGGGCTGCAATCATATTTGCAGCTCTTTTTGGTATGCAGATTAACAGGCATAGAAGTGTGAGGGGTGGTTCTGTTAAGAGAAAGACTGTGGGTATATGGCTGATCTTTGTCCTGGTGGGAATTGGCGGATACTGTAATATGACCTCGCTTCGAACACAGGAGAATTTTGCAAAGTGTGCAGTGGGGGCTTCCTGTGAAGTGAGTGGAATTGTATATGACAGGCAGGAGACGACTTCCGGCTGGATGGTACAGATTCTGGCAAAGGAAGTGGTTGTTAAAGGAGAAGAAGCAAAAGAAGTTGAAGATACAAAAGAAGGTGAAAATACAAAGAAAGTTGAGGATGCAAAAGGAGTTGAAAAAGTAGAAAACAAGATTGCTTTTTCAGGGCAGATGAAGATAGTCGTATATCTGTTAACAGCAGAAAAACCGATACTTGGACAGGATGTAGTAATGTCCGGCATTGCAGCTTTACCGGAGCACACGACGAATCCGGGGGGGTTTGATGCAGCAGATTATTATAAGGCAAAGCGGATATTTATGCTTTTAAAAGATGCTTCTTATATGGAATCCGGGGTGGAAAACTCTGTACTGTTGAATATTCTGCATGGGATAAAGGAACGAGTTGCTTCCTTGTATGATCAGATATTTGAGCCAGAGGATGCTTCGATTCTTTCTGCAATGGTGCTGGGGGATAAACGTGGGTTGGACAGAGATGCAAGAAATATGTATCAGTTAAATGGAATTGCACATATTCTGGCGATATCGGGACTTCATATAGCGATACTTGGCATGACACTCTTTGAGTGGATTCGTAAGAGAACTGGATCTTACCGGATCGCGGGATGCGTGGCAATGACAGTTGTTGTATTTTATGGGATTATGACAGGATTGTCCGGTTCTACCAGCCGGGCTGTGATCATGATGGGGCTTGTAATGCTTGGAAAGGTAAAAGGACGATCTGTGGATCTTCTGACATCGGCAGGAATTGCAAGTATATGCATGGCTGCATGGAATCCATATGTGATATTGGATGCAGGTTTTCAATTGTCCTTTGCTGCTGTGGCTGGTCTGGCGGTGATTCATCCGCTATATGTTCAGCTGTTTGGGAAAAAAGGAAAACTAAAGCAGGCACTTGGAGTCAGCATGTCATCTTTTTTGGCTACCCTTCCAATCTGTGTATTCTATTACTATCAGTTCCCTTTATATGGAATATTTTTAAATCTTCTGGTTGTTCCGTTAGTTTCCTGGGTACTGATGTCGGCACTTGTAACAGCAGGATGCGGCGTTATTTCTATAAAGGCAGCAGAGTTTACCGGGATGCCGGCACATTTTATTCTTGTATTGTATGAAAGGCTGTGCAGTCTGTTCGAGATGATTCCATGCAGCAGTATAAATGTAGGGCATATCTCGGTTCGAATGGTTCTTGTTTATTATTTGGGACTTGGAATGATTCTTTTTATTTTGAAGTGTTATGTCAGAGAGAAAGATGCCCATCAGAGAAAGGATGTTGGGCAGAAAAAGGCTGAGAACAATTCAGCGGGCAGAGAGGCGGATAAGCTGATGAGAAATAATTTGGCAGGCAGGAAGTTGGCAAAGCCAATGACAAACAATTCGTCAGACAAAGGCTTAGCAAAGCCGGTGAGAAACAATTCATCAGGTAGAGACTTGACAAAGCCGGTGAGAAACAAGTCAGGCAGACGTGGCAGATATTTATATGGAATTATACTTGTTATATTGCTGACAGCGTTATATGAATACGCCAATCTTGATCGCTCATTTGTCACAGCATTTCTGGATGTTGGTCAGGGAGATGGAATTTTGATACGGACAGAACAGGGAACTTCGATTCTGATCGATGGGGGATCTACCAGTAATCAGAAAGTTGGAGAATATGTTCTGCTTCCGGCGATTCGATATTATGGAATGGCAGAACTTGATTATGTATTTGTAACGCATGGAGATGCCGATCATGTATCAGGCATAGAATATCTGTTGAATACAGAACATATCGGCATACGGATACGGAATCTGGTTCTTGCAAAGTATGGTGACAGACAGGATCTTTCAGATATAGAGACATTAGCAAGGGAAAAAGACATTAATGTTATATATATGGAAGAGGGGGATAAGATTATGGAAAAGCAGGACTCAGATATGGCAGGTTTGACGCTGAAATGTCTTTATCCATCTGGGGAAATTTTGGAAGAGAAGAAGACAGATAAGTCTGAAGATGATGGTACGATGGAATATAAGAAGACAGAAACTGGTCTGAAAGATAAAATTGCTGAAGCCGGTTTAAAAGATGAGATTATAGAAAATTTTCCGGAAGAAGTTGCATTGAAAGATGCAATTACAGAATCCGGTTTGAATGCGAATGAACTGTCTCTGGTTCTTCTGGCAGAATATGATGGAAAAAAGATCTTGTTTACAGGAGATGCCGGAAGTACGGTGGAGAAAAAATTGATTTTAGAAAAAGGTTCCCTGTTGTCAGAGACAGATGTCTTGAAGGTGGGGCATCACGGTTCGCGTTCTGCATCTTCAGAAGATTTCCTTCAGTCGGTAAAACCGCAATGTGCCATTATCAGTTGCGGGAAAAAGAACCGTTATGGACATCCACATGAAGAAATCCTGATGCGGCTCCAGACTCTTGGCGCAAAGGTTTACCGCACCGACCGATGTGGTGCAGTAATTTTACAGATACAGACAGGAAAAATTATGCTTCATGGGTATGGAGGATAAAATTAATGAATGATATCAAGCGGAAAAAGAAACTGAACTTCAGGCAAAGGTGGGTATGGAGAATAAATCTAATGAATGATACCAATCCCAAAATGAAATAATGGGTATATGAGAGAAAAACTTTGGATAATACCCTTGATGAAACCGGATTTTGGGTATTATTCAAGAAAATAGGCTGTCATACCAATGCCAATGCCGATGTGTAGGGTATGAAAGCAAACAAAGGTAATACCCGTAACAGAAAAGTGAGCAGGGGTATGCATAAAGACAATTTGATAATATACCCCAGACAGGATGAGCAGAAGGGTATGCAAAGTGAAAAAATAGCTTGATACCATGGGAGAAGTGGTCTCTTGGGGTATTAATAAAGAAAAATGGGAGTTATACCAATTAAAAGATATTACAGGAAATTAACACAAAAAACGAGGAGAATGCGTATGATTAAAGATATAATAATAAAGAGAATCGTTAAATTGAAAAAAGAAATACAGGAGATTGAAGTATTAGAGAAAACATTTCCAAAAGAAGAACTAATATGTGCCAAAAACGGAAAAGGATATAAGTGGTATTTGAAGAATGCAGGAAAGTCAATATATCTTGCCAAAGAAAGAGAAACACTTGGCTGAAAAACTTGCTATGAAAAAGTATTATATATTAAGAAAACAAGATTTAAAGCGAGAACTTGAGGCATGTAATGCATATATAAGAAAAATGCCAAATGAAAATGATACATCTGATATGCTGTTAAAAAATGACGGCTATATTGAATTACTGGGAAAGGCGTTTGAACCACGTTCAAAAAATTTAGAAGCATGGATGACAGAAGAATATAAAACAAATAAGAAATATCCGGAGAATTTGAATGTAAAAGGAACACAGGGTAAATATCTTCGTTCTAAATCAGAAGCAATGATTGATAATGTTTTATTTCGGGAAAGAATACCATTTCGATATGAAAATCAATTGATACTGGACGGGATGGTAATGTATCCGGATTTTACAATTCGACATCCTAAAACAGGTGAGTATTATTATTGGGAACATTTCGGGATGATGGACAATCCGGAATATGCGAGTCGTGTCTGCAGGAAAATAAAAACATATTGTGATAATGGAATAATTCCATCCATTAATTTAATAATGACATATGAAACTAATGATTGCCCTATCGGAATGGAAAGAATAGAGCAAACACTTAAAACAACAGTCAGAGAGAAAGTGGAGGTGCGATAATGGCAGAAGAGATTCAGGAAGCGGTGCAGATCATCCGTGTAGCTTATGATGGCATTGAGATTGCCATGAAGGTAGGAAGTGGCGGAATAGCTGCCATGCAGAAGGCAATAGATTTCTTAAAAGGGATGCTTGATTATGAAAAGTCACTTGGCAAGACATCCATGAGAAAGCTGTTCCTAAAGGGTGGTGATTTACAGGTGTTGCAGTTTAATACCCAAGATATGAAAAAGGTTGAAAAGATGGCAAAGAAGTATAGAATCCTGTATTCAGTGCTTCCGGACTGTAACAGGAAAGACGGACTGATTGAGAAGGTCGGAATGTTTGCGATGGAAAAGAAAGCTATCAGTGTGGATCAGGTCAAGGAGAATTTCAGCATCAATGGTGAGCAGGCTGAAAGTGTTATCAGACAGCTTGAGACAATCGGTGTGCTTGGCAGCAAGAATGAAGATGACACCCATACAGTAAATGATGGACAAGGATGCATTTATCAATCGTGTCAGAGGTTATCAGGACCTTGCTGAGAGAATGAGGGCGGTTGCAGCATCAAAGAATGCGAACCTGTCAGATGTGACTATCAGCAAGAAGCTGATTATCGAAGAGAATGACCATGCTGTTAAGACCAGAGTTCCCGGCACATGGGGAGAAGAGGCAAGATATGTATGGCTCCGTAAGGAAAACATCATGGAGATTCATGGTGGAAAGACAATGCTTACCTTCCTTGATTCAACCAAGGATTATAAGCTCTACGATGAGCAGAATCGTGTGGTGACAACCCAGAAAGAAACCGAGCTTTATACTCACTATGACAAGGTGGAGTCATCTGTCAGGGAGCGTTACGAGAAAGTGCAGAAGCAGCAGAAAAAAACCACACAGAAGAAAACTGTTACCACAAAGAAAGCGAGGTAGCAGCCTATGCAGACAACAAAGAAAAAGCCTTCACTGATATTCATTCTTGTGGGTGCAGTGTTAGCAGGGTATCTTGGTTATCTGATAAATGGTGCGTGGACGGAAGGGATTGCCTTTAATGAATTTATGGACAGATTCAATGAAGTATGTGCTGTTCCCTTTGCCAACTATTACAATTCCAATACAGTAAAAGCAGTAGCCATTGCATTAGGTATCTATGCGATGGCTATTGTCAGGTATTACACCAGTCAGAGAAACTATATGCCCGGTAAGGAATTTGGTACGGCGAGGTTTGAAAATCCGAAGCAGGTCAACAAGATACTTGCAGATAAGGATGAGAATTTCAACCGGATACTCAGCCAGAATGTGAAGATGTCGCTGGATTTCAGAAGGCTCAAGCTCAATGGAAATATCCTTATCTGTGGTGATTCCGGAGCAGGAAAAACATTTTATGAAGTAAAGCCGAATCTTATGCAGATGCCGCATAACTGTTCCTTTATCTGTACCGATCCAAACGGAAAAGAAGTTTTAGGATATATATTGCAAGCAGTCCATTGAACACGGCTGCGAATAAAAGACGGAAAGGAGGTCAGAAAGTGCCTAAAATCAGGGATTTTAACAGAGTTACAGCCCTCCATGAAAGGCTGTCCAAGGATGATGAGCAGCAGGGCGAATCGAACTCGATACTGAATCAAAAAAGATTACTCGAAGATTTTGCCCGCAAAAGTGGTATGACGAACATCAAGCATTTTACCGATGACGGCTATACAGGGCGTAACTTTAACCGTCCCGGATTTCAGGCAATGCTTGCAGAAGCCGAAGTCGGGAACAGCAGGTAGACATTTACTATAACTTCATCGGACAGTTTGATCTGCCGCTTTCCGAAAAGGAAATTGCCGAAGCAAGACAGAAATCTGAACGGGAAACAGCAGAAAAAGCCAAGCGTAAGAAAAGTCGACAGCGTGAGTGCAATGTTGCTTATCAAACCAAAGCCAAGGCGGAACGCTGGGCGGCGAATGATGGGCATAAGTACCCGAAGCGTATCTGCGAACAGTGCGGTAAGGAGTTTTATCCGAACAGCACAAGGCAGAGGTTTTGCAACACCGATTGCACAAAAGCCCATCAGCAGGCAGAAAAAGAGAAGAAACGCTTTGCCGAAAAGGGAGAGCACACCTTCCGCCAAAAGGTCTGCAAGATATGCGGCAAGCCCTTCTGGCCGTCCAACGGTCAGGAGGTGCTGTGCTCCGAGGAATGCAAAACCATCAATCGCAACCAAAGACAGCTTGCCTATTATCACCGTAAGCAATCCTAGCAGAAAGCCGGAGAAGCAATATAATTCGGAGAAGCAATATAATTCAAGGAGGACGACACAATGGAGAAATTCATCACGGACGAGCGGACAGGCTTGCGCTATGAGCTTGTCGGGGACTACTACCTGATTGCCGGATAGGACGAGCCGGAGGGCAGACCCATCGGCATTTGGGGACAGCGACATCTGCGGTATATCCGCAAGCACAAGGTCAGCTTGTATGCCGAGCTGCTGACTACCGGCAAGCTGAACGATTACCTTGCAGACCTTAACGAGCAGGCAGAAGCGTCACAATTTACGGAGGTAAAGTCTCAAATACTGCTTGCCTTTTGGTACTGGGTATGATATTATTGGTATGCGTACTAAAACACTTGAAGTGAGGTGATGTATTTGCGAAGAGACAGCAGTGAAACAAAGAGGAAAATACTGACCGTGTGCGTCCGTCTCTTTTTGGAGCAGGGGTATAAAAACACCTCTGTCAGTCAGATTGTGGACGAAGCGGGCGTGGCAAGGGGAAGCTATTTGAATCTGTTTCCGACCAAGGATAAAATTCTGCTGGAATTGGTGGAAACAATGTTTAGCGGTCAATTCGATGTGGCAAGGAGCATTGCGGACAGCAAGCTGCCGCCGGTTTACGCCTATGCGGTGGAAACGGCGATTCAACTGACACTGACCGAGCTGAATGAGAACCTGCGAGAAATCTACATTGAAGCCTATTCCCTGCCCGACACGTCGGAATATATTTACCTGCATACCACAGCAGAGCTGAAGCAGATTTTTGGTGAAAATTTCCCCGATGATACAGAGAGCGACTTTTACGAGATGGAAATCGGCACGGCAGGATTGATGCGTAGCTATATGGCGAGAAAATGTGATATTCATTTTCCATTGGAACGCAAGCTCAGCCGCTTTTTGACGGCATCAATGAGAGTATATCGTGTACCAGAGGAAGAACAGGCAAAGGTGCTTGCCTTTATTCAATCACTGGATATTAAAGCAATTGCTACAGAGGTTATGTATAAGCTGTTTACAATGCTGGAAATGAAATATGATTTTAAGCTGTCAAAGAACAGCGAAATGGAGGAAACAAGATGAGAAAACGATTATTCAGTAGCCTGCTCGCTCTGTGTATGGCGCTCTGCCTTGTGCCAACTACGGCGTTTGCTGAGGGCAACACGGAAGAGAAACCACCTGAATGCACCTGCGAAACAGCCTGCACGGCAGAAGCAATGAATGCAGAGTGCCCTGTCTGCGGCGCAGAAGGCGCTTTAGCGGAAAACTGCGAGAAGTACACCGAAGCGACAGCCGAAGGTGAAGTATCTCAGTCGGAAAGAGAGAAATCCCAAGAGAAGCTGGAAGGCGATATGCCGAAGACACAATCCGAAGCAGCTCCGGCACAGATGAACAGTGACGGAGAAAATGCCATTACCGTTCAGAGTGCAGGTGTTGCCATTGACAATATCAACTTCCCAGATGCAAATTTCCGCACTGTTGTCGAAAACTATGATACCAACAAGGACGGTAATTTAAGTGATACAGAAATCGCAGCAGTTGAAGTAATTGATTGTACGCGCAAAGGTATCACCAATCTGAAAGGCATTGAATACTTTACATCATTGGATATTTTGCGGTGCAGTCAAAACCAACTGACTGCGCTGGATGTCAGCGAGAATACTGCGTTGAAGGAGCTGTACTGCTACATCAATCAGCTGACTAAATTGGATGTCAGCAAAAATACGGAATTAACAGAATTAGACTGCTATGGCAATCAGCTGACCACGCTGGATGTCAGTGAGAATACGGCGCTGACTGAGTTGGAATGCGACGAAAACCAACTGACCTCTCTGGATGT
>DJPV01000085.1 GCA_002437435.1 Lachnospiraceae bacterium UBA6403
CCGTCGCAATGCTCATTTTATCACGTTTTTATAGTATACTCTACCTTTAAAATGTAGTAAAATAATATGGATAATGATTTTTATCTATTCATACTGAATGATAAAACAAAGATAGTCTAAAACAGAAATGGAGATCATAGCTATGCCTGCTAAAGATAATAATAACAATATATACCGAAGCTATATTGATGCGCTCCTGTATCCGGAGCAGAATCCTTTTATAGAAGACATGAAGCGTTTTGAGGAACTCATGATGATGTACTCCTGTGCGATCAAGGAAGTTCAGACCAAACTGGATGTATTAAATACAGACTTCAGTGTCCGCTATAACCGGAATCCGATCGAATTCATCCAGTCCCGGATCAAGAAACCAGTCAGTATCGCAACAAAGCTTTCTTCCAGAGGATGTCAGGTAACAGTAGAAAATATCGTATACAATTTAAATGATGTTGCCGGACTTCGTGTCATCTGTTCCTTTATCGATGATATTTACGCTGTTGCGGAAAAACTCATCAGTCAGGACGATATTACACTGATTGAAGCAAAGGACTATATCAGCCATCCGAAGCCAAACGGTTACCGCAGTCTTCACCTGATCATAGAGGTTCCTGTTTTCTTTGCTGACCACACACGAAACATGCGAGTAGAGGTGCAGATCCGGACAATCGCAATGGACTTCTGGGCAAGCCTTGATCATCAGCTGCGTTATAAAAAAGATGTCGCAGACTCTGAACTTATCTCCGGCCGTTTAAAGCAATGTGCAGATGTCATCTCACAGACTGATCTTGAGATGCAGGCAATTAAAAATATGATCTATGGAGAGGATTCCCAGCCACAGATCAGCCTGCGTATTGAAAAAGATGAAGAATTTTTTTAGGAAAAATATAAGAATTTGTTTGACAAATACATAGAACTGGTATAGAATACTATCTGTTGTTGAACAACGTGTGTATGTAGCTCAGCTGGATAGAGCACTTGGCTACGGACCAAGGTGTCGGGGGTTCGAATCCTCTCATGCACGTAAACTTAAAAGACTGTCACTTTGATGACAGTCTTTTTTATTGCAAAATTCCCGGTAAACATTTCCTGACAGATGGAACTGCCCCACTACACAATGACATAACTTAAGATTTCGTTGTGAGCTGCACATTGCCGAATCAGTGTAAGCTACACTAACCTCAAACTACGCTAACGCTTGTTTTCGCTAAGTGTACTTACATGGCACGCACTAACCTCAGACTTCGCACTAATGCTCGTCTTCACTAAGTGCTCCGCTCAGCCAAAGGCGAATTAGCACAGAAGTATTTACGAATAAGGCATGTGAAGCGAATAGAAATCTTAATTCGTCATTTGTAGTGGGGCAGTTTCATCTGTCAGAAGAATTTTACCGGAAATTCTTTTATAATCTTGCTGCGAGAATCTGACGCTTGACTTCCTGTCCATTCAGGATAAATTCTGCACGTCCGTTCTCCAACTGTATATTCTTTTCCAGTGCTCCGATATCAGAACTGAACTCTGTGACCGCGTTCGTTCCAACATCTGCATTGGAACAGTACAGCTTGGCTGTCATGATGGAATTACCAAAGGCAACTGCTGACTTGCCCTGTACCACACTCTTAACTGCTGCATATCCGATATAGATATCCGTTCTGCCTGCGCGGCATCCGATACCATAACATTCCTTTGCACGGATATTTGACGAGATATTTACATTTTCCAATCGAACCATACAACTGTTTCCGGCAATCGTTCCTATACCGGTTATAATATTCCCTGCGCCTTGAAGCTTTGCTGATATATTCTCAAGTTTGATATCTGCATCCCCGTTTACAGAACCGATGATCGTGCCATTTGATATACCGGAATATATATCCATATCACAGTATTCAATGAACAATTCAGAATCACCATTTACAGAACCAATGCAGGCGCCTTCCTGACCTTTCATATCAAACTCATAATGTCCTCGTTTAATATTAATAACACCACCAAGGCCGGAACCAATACCAACGCCTTTCATACCATTTGCATTGATGATGATCCCACCATCCTGATAGAAGTTGAGTTCACCATGGTAATTGTCCAATGAATTGCCAATACCATAGTATTTTCCTGAATTCAGATTGATCGTAAGGTTACCATCTCCTACAATTGTCAGCACCGAACTGTCCGGTACTCTGATACCACCGGTACTCAATTCATTTTCTCCATCAAGCTGGAGATTCACATTACATTTCTTGCCAATATCAATACATGGTATTCCGCGTTCTCCCGCAAGACTAACATTTTCAAGTATGACAGTACCGCGGAAACCGTCTTCAATCGACATCAATATATTCGGCCGGAATCCTGCCGAGCCTTTGATCACGGTCTTTTTATTGATACCTCGTGCTTTCTTCACCTTAATACTTGTGTATTTATTAGTCGCAAGCTGTACCATGGAAACCGTATCATTATAATCCATCTCATACTCTTTCTTATACATTCTGGCATTCATACTCTGATTATACTGAACTATCTCATTTAACACACGTTCATCAATGGATCGTACCACATAAGGCTGTGGTTTTGATGTATAATATCCCTGTATCAGATCAACACCCAGCTTGATAACCTCACGCAGTTCCTGCGTCAATTCGATTCCCTCTGCCAGTGTCAGAATATCATTGTCATGTGCAAATTCTATAATATCTTTTACAAAATGCTGTTTCTGGATATCCTTGTGGATATCTGTCATAAGCATCCGATCAATCTTCACAAATCGAGGCATGTACCGGAGCAGATTATTTACATTGGAATAACCGGAACCATAATCATCAATGGCCGTCTCAATATTCATCTTCGCAAAGGTTTGCTTCAGTTCCTTTAACTGATCGTCACCCATCTCTGTCTCTTCTGTAAATTCAACAACAAGCTCTCCTGCATGCTGCTCCATCAGCTCTGTTAATTTTTTCTTATCCTTACCGGTCAACTGATATCCCGGAATACTGTTAATAAATACTTTCTTGCCCTCAAAGTCCTGAGGATGTGATTCTATATAATCTACCACATTAAAGAATGTTGCTTTTTCTATGTCATATAAACGCTTCAGACGGTCTGCGCTTTCCAGCATATCAAGTGGTGAGATCTTGCGTTCTGTATCTGCACGCATAAGTGCTTCATATGCGTAGACCTCTCCGGTTCTGGCATTGATGATTGGCTGGAAATGATAAACAAAACGATTGTTATCCAGAATGAATTCCATCAGACGGTCATCCGCCTTCTGTTTATCCGTCAAAACACCTGTCTGTTCCTGTTTTCCCTGTTCTATTGCTTTCTTATTATTCTTTACAATGATCGTTTCGTTGATCAAATGATCTAATGCTTCTGAACCAGAAATCATATCGCAGCGGATACCCGTACAGATCTCGAGTTCGTATGACTCTTTCTGCAATTCATTATATTGCTCTATCTTATCAGACAGGCGTTTGATAAATGCCTCTCCACATATTTCATCGGATGTTTCAACTGGAAATGCAACAACAAATTCATCATTGCTGATACGGGCACATAACGCATCATCATCCTTGCTCTCTGATATCAACTGTGCCAGCTTCAGGATAGCGGCATCTCCTGCTTTTCTTCCATAACCTGCATTGATATCCTTTAATTTATTAATATCGATCGCGATCACTGCTACTGACTTGCCATCAAATGTTGCATTTTCACAGAGTTCCCCGCCTTTCTGAAGAAAGCCCTTATAATTATACAGGCCAGTCATTGCATCACGGATCTGCGTTGCTTCCATCTGCTGTAACAATGCGCGCAGACCATTCTGACGATAGAATGCCTCCATGCTCTGCATGATCGTCTTTAACCAGTTCCTGTAAATCTCTGTAAACTGTGCTTCCGGGTCTGTAAAACCTACAACAGCATATCCAAAACTACGATTGTCGAAATGCATTGGTGTAAAGAAAAATGTCTCCGGATAATCTCTCTGCTCATATAACTCCGGTATCATCTCTTTCATATCAAACACATCATCAAAGCTGATACGGTTATCCGTATGTTCATCCGGTCCGCATTTGATGATCTGATAGATCTTATCTGTATAGCCACTGGAACGAAGTGCTTCTTCGCTCGTCACGATCTCAGATGAATTCCAGTAATCATTCATACAAATGCTGAACGAATGAAATGGTCGTACCTGATATACATGCTGGAATATCGTATTAAAGAAGCTGCGATGATCCTGTTCCGATAACAGATCCTCTATAAAACCGTTATAGTAGGAAGAATAACCCATCTTTGCATGATCGGTATTCCAAAAATTCTCTTTCTCATCAAAGCGTTCTTCTTCTGTTTTTATATTTTCAATACATCCACAGCTTTCTCCCTGGAAGATCATCGATTCGGATTCGAACTCCGGTATGTCTTCTCCTTCAAGGGAAGCACGAATATACTGTGCACAATATCTGCCACATTCTCTTGCCGGAATATCAGCAGATGTCAGTTTACATTTCAGATTTTTTCCTTCATCCGTGGAATCATAGCCGATCACAGCCACCTGCTCCGATACCTGGATATGGTTGTTGAATAATTCCGCTGCAACTCCAATTGCCATACAATCGTTTGCACATGCGATCACTTCCGGAAGCTTCTTTCTAGAATCCAACATCAGCTTCACAACCTCTTTCCCGGAATCGTACCAGTAATTGCCATAATAGATATTATTCGGATCAACCGGAATCCCATGCTCTGTCAGGCTGTCTCTGTATGCCCGTTCTCGCTGTACCGAATGAATATGCTCTTTCCATCCATTCAAAAACATGATATCGGTATAATTATGTACCTCGATCAGATGGTCGATCAGCTTCTTATATGGTTTATAATGATTTATCTTTACAGTTGGGAAATAACGGCTGTCCTTGTCCACAAAAAGAACAACCCCTGAAAATACTTCGTGGATTTTGTCTTCTAATTTCGTAACAATATCGACTGCCTGAATGGTATCCGAAAGAACAATGATCGCATCAAATGCATCCCATTGAATCAGATTATAGATATTGGCATCACCGATCTGTTTGTATAGCGTATCCTGAAATCTTAAATACATGGAAAATACACATATATCATACCCATAGACATATGATTCCTCCATTAATCCTTTCATGAACAAGGTCTGGGAATACTCCTCCGCCTGTGCCATAATAACTCCAATTTTCCTACGCTTCATATATACACCCCACTAAAAAAACAAAATACTTTTTTAAGTTTAGCATAATTTAGCAGAAAAGTATATAAATTTAACTAAAAAAAGTTTACACTGCGTTATTTTCTGTACATTTTATACAATTTTCATATTATATTATGTCTTTCATATGACATTTGTCGCATGATACGAGCAAAAAATAAAACAGTCCGGTTTCCATCCGGCCGCAGAAGCTTCCTTCCACAGCCACGTATCAATGAAAACCAGACTGTTCTATATCTTTTATATCTTATATTTTATATCTCATACCCATAGCAGCTTCAAAGCTTACAACATTTAAATCATTCTTATTTATCACATGCTATATCTAAGATACTTGCTCAAACTGTGAATTATACAGCTCTGCATAGAAGCCATTCTGTGCCATCAGTTCTTCATGGTTGCCCTGCTCGATGATATCGCCATCCTTCATAACCAGAATGATATCTGCATTCTTGATCGTGGATAACCGGTGTGCGATTACAAAGCTTGTTCTGCCCTTCATCAGATTATCCATCGCACGCTGAATGCTGTGCTCCGTTCTGGTATCAACGGAAGATGTCGCTTCATCCAGGATCAGAACCGGATTGTTTGCAAGGATTGCTCTTGCGATCGTAAGAAGCTGTTTCTGTCCCTGTGAGATATTCGTTACTTCTTCATTCAGCTCCATCTGATAACCACCCGGAAGTGCCGAGATGAACCGATGTGCATGTGCTGCCTTTGCTGCTGTGATTACCTCCTCATCGGTTGCATCCAGTCTTCCATAACGGATATTCTCCATGATCGTTCCCTTAAACAGCCATGTATCCTGAAGTACCATGCCAAGCGCATCACGAAGTTCTCTGCGGTTATATTCCTTTACATTGTGACCATCTAACAGGATCGCACCTTCATTTACATCATAGAACCGCATCAGCAGTTTGACCATTGTTGTCTTACCGGCTCCGGTCGGTCCAACGATCGCCACCTGCTTGCCCGGATCAACATGAACACTGAAATCATGAATGACGATCTTTTCAGGATCATATCCGAACTTTACATGGCAGAAATCTACTTCACCCTTTATATTCTCAACAGAAGCAGGATGCTCAACAACCTGAACCTCCTCTTCTTCCTCTAACAGCTCAAATACACGTTCTGCTGCGGCTGCCATCTGCTGCATCATATTGGTAACCTGTGCTACCTGCTGGATCGGCTGTGTGAAATTCTTCACATACTGGATAAATGCCTGGATATCACCAATCGTGATCGTTCCACGGATGGCAAGAGCCGCACCTGAGATAGCAACGCCTACATAACCGAGGTTACCAACAAACATCATAACCGGCTGCATCAATCCTGAAAAGAACTGTGCTTTCCATGCAGATTTATATAAGACTTCATTTGTCTCATGGAATTCCTTTAAGGTTGTTTCCTCTTTGTTAAATGCCTTAATAACCGTGTGTCCGCCATAGACCTCTTCAACCTGTCCGTTGATATGTCCGACATACTCCTGCTGCTGTTTGAAGAAACGCTGTGACTTCTTAATGATGATACCCATTAATGTCACGCTGATCGGCAGGATAATGATTGCGATCATCGTCATAAGCGGACTGATCGTAAGCATCATGATAAATACACCGACAACAGTCGATACCGAAGTGATCAGCTGTGTAATACTCTGATTGAGTCCATTGCCCATCGTATCAATATCGTTTGTAATACGGGATAATACCTCACCATAGGTTCTGGATTCAAAATACTTCAGTGGCATACGGTTGATCTTCTCGGATACATCCTTACGCATCTTATAACATAACTTCTGGGTTACACCTGTCATGATGATTCCCTGTGTAAAATTGAATAATACACTTAACAGATACAGTCCCAGACAGAACAGGAGGATCTTACCGATATAGGTAAAATCAATTCCACCGATTCCATTTATCTTCCGCATGATCCCTTCGGATAAGGCTGTCGTCGCCTTACCAAGTACCTTTGGGCAGACAACATTGAATACTGTACTGAACACCGCAATGACCATAACCACAATCACTGCCGGCAGATATTTTCTTGAATAACGGATTAACTTCGATATGGTTCCTTTAAAATCCTTGGCTTTCTCGCCACCTCCCATTCCAGGAGGTCCCATGTGTCGTCCACCACGTCTTGGTCTGTTTTCTTCCATCTCTGTTACCTTCCTTTCCTGAGTTCTTGCGCCATGCTCGCCGCAATCTCTTTTTCAGATAACTGTGAACGGGCAATCTGTTCATATACCGGACAGTTCTCCATCAGCTCTTTGTGTGTACCCTTACCTACGATCTTTCCTTCATCCAGTACCAGTATCTGGTCTGCATGTAAGATCGTGCTGACACGCTGAGCAACGATGAATACCGTACTGTCTGTCATATCTTCACGAAGTGCTTTTCTGACTGCTACATCCGTCTTGAAATCAAGAGCAGAGAAGCTGTCGTCGAATATATAGATCTTTGCATTCCGGGCTACTGCTCTGGCGATCGCAAGTCTCTGCTTCTGACCACCGGAAACATTTGTACCGCCCTGTGAAATGCTGCTGTCATACTGTTTATCCTTTGCCTCGATGAAGTCTGTTGCCTGTGCGATCGCTGCCGCTTTCTTCATCTGTTCATCGGTCGCATCCTCTGCACCAAACCGGATATTCGATGCGATCGTACCGGAGAACAGCACACCCTTCTGAGGCACATAACCGATATTCTCACGAAGACTCTCGATCGATACATCACGGATATCCGTTCCGTCGATCGTGATCTTACCGCCTGTGACATCATAGAATCTTGGTATCAGCTGCACCAGAGAGGATTTCCCACAGCCGGTGCTTCCGATAATCGCTGTCGTCTCACCCGGTCTTGCTTCAAAGTCAAGATCTGTCAGAACATCTTCATCTGCCCCCGGATATGCGAAGCTTACATGCTCATAACGGACAACACCCTTTACATTTTCTAACTTCTTGCAATCCGGCTTGTCACAGATCGTACTCTCTGTATCGATGACCTCTTTGATTCGATCTGCTGCCACGCCTGCTCTTGGAAGCATAACAGACAGCATACCGATCATCAAGAAGGACATAATGATCATCATGGTATAAGTAATAAACGCTGTCATAGAACCAACCTGAAGTTCACCGGAATCGATTCTATGGGCCGCAACCCACTCGATCAGGATCGTAACTGCATACATAATAAACATCAGAACCGGCATCATAAACGTCATTACACGGTTAACAAACAATGAAGTCCTTGTCAGATCTTTATTTGCCTTATCAAAACGCTCTTCCTCGAACTTTTCTCTGCCAAATGCACGAATTACCGGGATACCGGTCAGGATCTCTCTGGATACAAGGTTGACACGGTCAACCAGCTCCTGCATGATCTTGAACTTTGGAAGTGCAACTGCCATTAACACTCCGAGAACAACCAGGATACCTGCTACCGCAACGACAATCACCCAGCCCATACCGGCTCCGCTTTCTACAACCTTTAAGATACCGCCAATTGCCAGAACCGGCGCATATAAAACCATACGGAGCAGCATAACAGTAACCATCTGGATCTGCTGAACATCATTTGTCGAACGTGTGATCAGGGATGCGGTTGAAAACCGGTTGATCTCTGCATCCGAGAATGAGATAACACGTTTGAAAATACCTTCTCTCAGATCACAGCCAACGCCTGCGGCCACCCTTGCGGCTACCAGACCGGTAAGGATCGCTGATACGACCATTAACAATGTCATGAGAATCATCTCTACACCAACACGTTTCAGATAAGACATCTGGATATCCTTGTAGTTATAATCCATACTGTCATAGCAGGTCTTTGTACAGGTAATCGCAGATGACATCATCATATCATCGCCCATACTGTCACGCATGGATTCGATCATCTGCTTCATCTGTGTGCCCATCTGGCTCCACATCTCAGCCGGCATCTCATCTAACGTCATACCGCTTGATGCAAGCATCTGCTTCAACTGATTATCTTCATCCGAATTCACCATCGTATATGGATAATAATACATCATCATTGGCTCCATACACGCCTGATCTATATCATCTATATGATCCTTTCCGTCATCTGTCATATAATATATGCCATCATCTGACTGCTCATAATACTTTTCCCATACCGCTGCATCGTCTTCATCCATGAACCCTTTAATAATGGTATACGCTTTTTCCGGGATCTGTAACGGACTGCAATGTTCGATACCATAGTTCTGAATACCGGTATCGATCAGCTTCGATGTGTAATCCGGGAGCGCCAGATCACAATATGCCTGAACGATCAATAACAGAACAATCATCAGAACTGATTTCCAATATGGCTTCAAATTCTTAATTATCTGCATAGTTTCACCTCTCTATAGTTTTCGCATGTAGAGGTATTCTATCACTACCTATATAAAAGTCAATTAAATTCCCATAAAAAATAAATGAAAAAAGACCCGCCTGCCAGACTGTGAACTGGACAAACGAGTCTTCTTGTATATTAATACTTTGTATATTGGGGGCTTTATTTTACAGTGATCTTCAGTTTCTTACGGGCACCATTCTGAGCAAGTGCATATACATAACATGTACCTTTCTTCTTGCCCTTGATTCTGCCTCCCTGTGTAACAGTTGCGATCTTACTATTTGTTGAGATCCAACGAACCTTCTCACAGTGAACCTTCAGCTTCTTATTCTTAGCCATCTTGACTGTTGCATCAAGATAAACTGATTTGCCCTTTTTAACTGTAACCTTTGAAACCGTCTTACCCTTTGTGTTCTTTACAGTAACGCCGATCGGGTTATTGTACTTATATTTCTTTGTTGCAGTTATTGTATGTAACTGGAAGGACTTACCGATCATTCTCTTTTCCAGCTTTCCAGTCTTAGAATTTCTTACATTCTTATAAGCGATAACCTTGAACTTATAGAACGTATTCTTCTTGAACTTCTTGCCGCCTGCAAGCTTTGTAAGTGTATAGCTGATATCCTTCTTACCCTTTAACTTACTTGCAGAAACAGTTTTGATCTTCTGGTATTTGTAAATCTTGTTCTTCTTATTACAGTAGTTACCGTAGATGATGTAACCATCAGCCTCTTTCAGGCGTTCCCAACGTAAGGTTACCTTGCTTGTTGTAGCAGAAGCTCTTCCTGTAAGCTGTCCCTTGGTATACTTGTCTATCTTGTCACTTGAAATCCACTTATCGGCTTCTTTTGTACCTGGCTTCGGACCCGGCTGTGTTACTTCATCTTTCTTAACGGTTACTGTTCCATCTGAAAGACGGATTACAACAAACTGTACTGCATCACTGTCTTCCATACCACTCTTAACTGCAATCGCTGTGATCGTAGTTGTAGAATTCTTCTTAATTGTAAGCGGCTTTGTATACTTTGTACCATACTTGGTTGTTGGATAACTTCCATTTGTTGTATAGTAGATCGTTGCACCTGCAGTCTTTGTTGACAATGTAAATGAATTATTGTCACTTGAACGTGTTCCGGTCGGTACCTCTACCTGCTCCTTAACAGGATCTACAGGTGTAGGCGTTGGTGTTGGTGTAGGTGTTGGTGTAGTCGATCCACTTACTTCTGCCGATACCATATCACTGTTTAACTTTCCAGGAAGAGATGCAATTGCAT
The DNA here is from genome assembly GCA_002437435.1 of Lachnospiraceae bacterium UBA6403. GTDB lineage: Bacteria > Bacillota > Clostridia > Lachnospirales > Lachnospiraceae > Coprococcus. The sequence continues at coordinate 10,875 of DJPV01000085.1, forward strand.
TAATCGTCTTACCTGCAATAGACGCTGCATCAATTGGTCCTGTATACTTCTTACCATTCTTCTTTGTTGGTACGCTTCCATCTGTTGTGTAATAGATCTCTGCGTCCTTTGGACCAGTGATCGAAATCGTCTTTTTATCGCTGCTTTCTGTGATCGTTGGCTTCTCAGTCTTCAGATCTGCTACCTTAACGGTTGCAACATCACTGTCCTTCATGTTATCTTTTACGCCAATAATCTTGATCGTATCAATGGTCTTACCATCTTTATCTGTGGCAGGAATCGGATCTGTATATTTGGTGCCATTCTTCTTGTCTGGTGTGGAGCCGTCTGTTGTATAATAAATATCTGAATCATCCGGATCTGTTGTAATGATCAGTGATGTACCATCATCAGATGCCTTAACAGATGGTTTTCCAACCTGGGCTTTATCTCCATTATCTTCTTTACCAGACTCCAGTGATTCTACAATATATTCCTGAACATCACTGTCTTTCATGTTATCCTTAACACCGACAGCCTTAACTAATTTAATCTGCTTACCATCTGCTCCTATTACAGAAAATGGTCCTGTATATTTCTTACCATGTGTCTTGCTTGGAGTTGTTCCGTCTGTTGTGTAATAGATATCTGCACCCTCTGTAGTTGTAGAAAGAATCACTGCACTCTTATCATCTGTCAGTGTTGCAGTTGGCTTATCAACCTGTTTGATCACTGATGGAGCTGGCTTCTCATTTACTGTGAAGCACACAATATAGCTGTCCTTCATTCCAGCCTTTACAGCGATCATGGTAATCTTCTTTCCTGCATTATCCTTAACTGACAATGCTCCTGTATACTTGATTCCATTCTTGCTGCTTGGATCACTTCCATCTGTTGTGTAATAAATGGTTGCACCTGCTGTCTTTGTAGCAAGGGTAAATGTCTTCTTATCAGATGATACTGTTACGGTAGGTGTTTCTACACGTTTCAGATTTGCATCGGATGTATTAACAGGCTTTGGAACAGATGCCGGCTCACTTGCATAGTTTGTATATAAACCCTCATCAATACCAACCGTTGTAAGGTCATCCACATTGATCTCTTCTGCAACAATATAAACCTTATATTTGTCAAAAATATTTTCTGTTGTTATTCCTGCCTTGCCAATCTTGTTAACAACTGCTGCAAGATTGAGTTTTGTTGTGCCTGACAATGTAGCTGCTGCTACATCCTCCAGCTTGCCATAAGCTAAGATATTGGCATTCTTTGCATTATAATTCTTATCTGTTACAAGATATGAAAGCTGATTTACACTCTTCTTATTGGTTCCGCTGATCTTATATGGAATTGTAACTATATTACCGGACATGGAAGGAGTCTCTGTAACTGCTGTTGTCATTCCATCATCTAGAAGTGTCAGCTTATATTCTGCGCCATAAGTTCCAGCCTTGCCTGCTACAAGATTCGTAAATAAAACTGCATCCTTGTTGATGTTCATAGCTGGTGATGTTCTGTACTGACAATCGTATACATCTCTCAACTGTCCATCTGATGTAACATAACTTCCTACTATATGATAATTAGGTGGAGTATAATTACTTCTTAAATTATAATCGGTTCCCTTTGCTCTCTGCATAGAAGCCTGGATCGTATCCGGATATCCATAGCTGGTATTCGTAGCCTCTCCCGCACTCAATGCAAAAACCTTCACACCTTTCAACTGTGTTCTATCCGCATATGATACTCTTTCAACGAGTCCTGCACCATCTGTCGCAGATACTCCTGTCTTTGTACTAGAAGCAATTGTGCTCTTTTCTACGGATGTAAATGTTGCCAGAAAACCGGTACTGTCATCATTCATCCATTCATTCTCAAATATGGAATCGTATGATGAGCTATCTTCACTATTATATTTGTGGTTAATAGTTGAATCATATTCAAGCAGATAACTGTTGCCAGTATTAAAATCTGCTCCAGAATCTGTATCAAGTACACGGAACTTTAATGGTTCGCCCTTATAAGAACCAAACCAGACATAATTTCCTTTCCATTTTTCTGTTGGATTTGGCTTTGAATCCGGGTCAATGATCGGACCGTCTGGATTTACATCTGGTTCATCATCCGCTTTTGGAATAGATACCTGGGCAGGCTTACTTGCATAATCTGTAAACAGGCTCTCATCAATATCAGATGTCGATGCTATATCCTCGCTTATTGTTTCAGCTACCAGATAAATTTTATAATTATCAACTAAACGATCAACGGTACAGCCATTTCCAATCTTCGCTGCTATAGATGCAAGATTTAATCTTACATCTCCTGTCATAGAAGCTGTTGCTGCTTTTCCATACGCAAGCACTTTTACACCTGATGCATTGTACGCTTTATCTGTTACAAGATATGATATCTGATCTCCCTTATCTCCTGTCACAGAATATGGTATTGTTACAACATTACCAGTTCGATCAACAGAACCACCTACAGAAAGCTCCATTGAAGGATCCAGCATTGTAAACTTATATGCTGCTCCATACTGACCGGCTGTACCAGATACCAGTGATGTAAATAATATATTATTCTTATTCAGATTAAATGCTGGTGTCGAAGCAAGCGGTCCCTGGAAGCAAATCTCGACACCATCTTTTACCTGAACACCCACTGCACCTGAAAGCTTGATATTTTCAGCAGTAGATCTTATAAAGTATCCATACAGCGTTTTGTTTGTATCCTGTTCTCTCTGCTTTGCTTTGCCCGCTGTATCCGGATAACCATAACTTGTATTTCTGTATTCGGAAACATCAAGTGCAAACACCTTGTCCTTACTTAACGGTGTGTATATATAGTCAGAACCACCCGCAGAAGAATTCAAGCCTCCATCACCGCCGTTCCTTGATGCCTTTGTACTTGCCAGAATTCCATTTAATTCAACAGAAGAAAATCCAGTTAAGAAATACGGCATCTGTTTATTTGTAATGGAACATGTCATTTTTTTATAACCGGTTTCATTCATCCATTTAACTAATGTACTGTCAGCATAGGAATACTGACTCGTAGATGCACTCGTACCTGCAAAAGTATAGGAATATACCTGTGGTCCAATTACAGCATCCGTCTGAAGCAGCATGCTGGAAGTACCAGTAGAAAATTCATACCGGCTGTCTGTATTTAATACACGATACTTGATTGGTTCCCCATCATACCTGCCATAGTACACATAACTTCCCTTCCAGGAATCTGTCGTACTCAACTTGTCACCATTATGAGATCCATATGGATCCCCAATTTTCGAAACGCCGATACCTAAAATCGCTTTACCCGTTCCAGTAGTCGCAGCATCAACCTTTTCAATTGGGTTGAGTGCTGGCAGCATACTGACAGCCATCGCCGCACTTATCGCAAGTGCTGTTCCCTTCTTGAAAAATCCCTTTTTCATCGTTTTCCTCCATTTCTTTGTGGATTGCCCGCTCGCTAATGGCAATCTCTTGTTTATTCCCGGTTTTATCAGCCGTTTTTGTTATTTCAGATATTACTTTTAGCAATTTTTAAGTATATATTGTCGTTTTATAAATATCAAGTGTTATGCTGAAATATATTTTATTTTCGTACAAATGCACATAAAACAAACGCATTTCACAAAAAAAACATACATTTTTGCTTTTTTACCCATTATCCGGTTTGAATTTAAAAAAGCATTCTTAAAACAGTTTTTTAATTACATTTAGATATAATGTCACATTTTTAATATCATCTGTTACATCATATCTAATTTATATTTTATTGGAATATACATAAAATAT
>DJPV01000048.1:0-10517 GCA_002437435.1 Lachnospiraceae bacterium UBA6403
GCATCACGCAGGTCTTCATCAAGCTCCGCTATCCTCTTGGCATAATCAATCGGTGTAATATACTTAAGCTCTGATGGATCTTTTTCAGATGTTTCAGCATCTATCTCGGCGCCATATTCTGCCTGTGTTATCATGCGGTCTTCATCGGCAGTTTCCTGTGGTGTCATGCCATATGCAGATGCATATGCTTCATTACTTTCCTTGTGCGCATCTTCATGAGAATTTGCTACTTCTACAGTTCGGTTAGAAGCATAGCTCTCCGGCTCATCAGGGATTGCATAATCATCAATCTCTGATTCTGCCTCTTCCGGTTCCACTTCCCGATATTCGGCATCAATAACCTCATCATCCTCACGGAGTCCGTCCATCGCAAGCTCATCAATACGAGGTGTCTCAGGATGGTATTCCCCTGTAAAAATAAGGACACCAAGCTCTTTTTCGATATCTTTCCACGAAACATATCCTTCAACCTCTCCATCCTCATCTCGCCACTGAAAACGCAGTCCGTTCCCATGAAATGTGTCATATCCGTGCAGTCCTAGTCCGTCAACCGGCCAGCCTGCACCTCCCTGACCATATTCCGCTTTGATACGCTTTGCCCTGGTTCCTGCATCTATCTCTGTTTCAAAAATCTTGCATACCCTGCCCTTGCCACCGACAAAGCCTGTTCCTCTCATAAGCACCTGTTTGATATACTCACCTGGTACTGTGGCTGACTTCTTTGGATTCAGATAATTGTATTTACCTGCTAATGCTGCTTTTCTATCCTGCTCGAACTGACGCATAAACTGATTATTGTTTTCGTCCTCAGTATGAATAGTGCCAATGCTTGCCTGCCCATTCTGGTCGAAAAAAAAGGAAGCCTATGTATATTCGGCTTCCTTACTAACACCCAATGAATTGATCTCATCAAGTTCCCTATTCAGTTCTGTATCATCTGATTCTAGTGGAATTTCATCACTATCTGATGAAGTACCACTTCCTCTGCCTGCATCTTCGCCTGCTCTCTTATCTTCCACATCTCCATCGTCGATAACGGATCCTGTGGCTTGTGCTTCGCCAGATACTGCATCTCCAACTGGTCGTACAGCTGATTCGCTTCCTCCTCTACCGCTGACATCTTCTCGTACATCTTCCCGAATCTCATCAGCGTCTTGTATCTTGCCGGCTCGTTCTCCTTTAGATAGTTCATCGCCATCCTTCCGTATTTGCCCAGCTTCGTGAGATCCTCCGTCTCGTCCGGCATCTCTATCTGCGGATAAAGCAGTCCGTCCACTTCCTTGTAAGTCATTTCTTCTAACATATCCAATTCTCCTTTCGCTCTCGATTGCCTTTAAGTTACGACTAAATTCTCTAAGAACACTACAGGAGACATCGCATACAATGAAACCAAGACGGTAAATTATCTCTTCGTCTTTGATATTTACGATCTGACTAAAATCCTGTTCTTGCACAGATAAGTCAAATCCGCATCTCGTCCCTACAGCATACATGATACTTGCATATACAAGCTGCTCCATGTCCATTTCCTGCTGTAAGCCATTGCGTTTCTTACTTTCTTCCTTTATCACACTACCTGATAGCTGCATAAGCTCGGTCATTCGATCTCCGAACTCTTCTTTTATTATAGTCCAAACATTTGTTCCTGTAAACTGTTTTAATATATTTTTTAGAGACTCCCTGTCGCTGTTATCGTACTGCTCAATCTGACCTTCTGACACAAGAAAATCCACATAATCCTTAAGATTTTCTCCCTCAAGGTCCCATGTCAGCTTAACATTCTTCCCTCCGGTATCACTGATATCAAAGATATATCTCATGCGTGGATTCAGTGCCCTTGACGGGAAGATAGCGCAGCCTTTCGCACCACGCTTTACATATCTTCCCACCTTTTTCCAGGTATCATAATCTGCCATGAGTGTGCTTTTCTCCGGAGGTCTCTGAGCCGTTACCATAACGATATTGTCATATTCATAGCGGTATAACTGACCTGTGACCTTTAACACATCTTTCCAGTTCTTTTCTGTTCTGGTGATGTTACCAATCTCAGAATCGTATATCGCTTTGACCTTCATATCAACGCCCATACCTTTGTCCTCCTCTACTTAAACATCTCTGCAAACAATCCCTTAAAGAGCTTTAACTCATCCTTATCCAGCTCGATTGCAAATTCATTGTCGATTGCCTGTTTTTCACATTTATCCTTTTTCTTTGCAATCTTACGCACCACACGAAGAAGCACATAACATTCCTTAGACTTTGCAATGCTCTGTTTAAAGGTCAGCTCATCCTCATCGACTGACTTCTGTGTCTGATAGATAATCTCTTTTAACTTATCATTGATACTATCTACTTCCTCAAGGGAAATAATAACAGATGCCTTAGTAACACCCGATCTGTCCCACTCCTTATGAAGTTCCTTTACTAAAAATTCCATGTTTTTAATTACTGTTGTTGAATCACTTTTCATCTTGCTCTTCCTCCGTTTTCTTTTAATGAAGAAGGGAGCTGACTTTCGCTGTATGGCGCAAAATCAACTCCCTTCATGTCCTCTGCTCCAAGGACTATCTGCTGTGCATAATACATATCCATTGCCTTATTGATGGCATCGTCAAGCGACTCTGCCTTTACTTTCTGTACTCGTGAAAGCACTTCTTTTATCTCAACATCAAATTCCTGTTCCATATGAAATCTGCCTCCTGTTCCTACCATTCTCATCGGCTCTTTTCATCCTTTATCTGTATTTTCTTGAACCCTTCATCGTACTTTCCATCTTCCAGCCTGTCGTAAAAACAATCCTCCTCAATCGTTCCGAAATCTTCATACATCTGGTGAAGGAAGTCATTCTGCAGCTTCTTGGGTACATCATCATCCTTTGACATATCCTGATAGAAATAGAACTTCTGTTATAGCTTTGCCCTGTAATCATAGATATCCTCTATCTTTTCCAGTGTGCCATACTCCCTCTTGTATGCCTTGAAATTCGTATTTGAAAGTGTGGAACCAAGATAAATCCCATGCTCCCACGATACACCGATTGTGGTATTGTCCTTTGTAGGCTTCTCATCCTTGGGATAACGCTTATACTCTGTCGCACCAAGGGCGATTGTAAGGGAACCTGACTTCATATCCATCACCACAAGATTCCTTGGTGATAATGCTTCAAGCACCATGTAATCATGGTCATTGAAGTTATGGAATGTCTGTCCCCTTTCAAATAATCTGTCCACACTTTCATAATGCAGGTTAAAATCATCCACCCAGCCCTTATCGGTCATTCCAATCTCCTTAAGCTTTGCAATACATTCAGAAGAACTGGCTTCTTTATCAAACCGAAATTCTTTGGAATCGTTATAAAGCCCCTGAAGAAAATGTCCCAACTGAATATCATCCAGACAGAATCTCGCAGATACAGTTACATTTGCTGCCTTGTAATACTCTGCGAAGTTATCTGCTTCACCAAGTGTCTTTCCAAGATGCAATAAATGGTCTGCAAGTTCTGACATGTCATCAATTGCTATAAAACTCCTATAATCATCCAAGGTCATCAGCATATTTGTCTCTGTTCCCCTGTCGTTTTCTGTTACCAGTATCATATCTTTTAAATCCATTCTTACCTCCAATCCCAGAGAGGGACTATGCCCTCTCTGCAAATTTCCTGTTATGGTCTTCCTATCACAACAATCTTTCCTGTGCTTGCCACATCCCTGTAAACCACACCAAGACTTTCATTAAGTGCCTCTACCACCTTGCCATTTCCGACGTATACTGCCACATGGCTGATATTCTTGTATCTTCCGTTGCTTGTAAAACTGTAGAAGATAAGGTCTCCCGGCTGTAACTCATCAAAGGAGACTGTCTTTCCTGCTTCATCAAGTCCCTGTGCCTCCGCTGCCGCTGTGGTTGCACCGCCGTAACTAATATCCACACCTGCATCCTTCCACGAATAATAGGCTAAGGAACTGCAGTCATAATAGTTACCGCTGTCTCTTAAATCCTGACTATAAGGGAAGCCAACTCTGTGAAGTGCATAGGAGCAGACTGTTTTCTGCCTGCTGTCTGTAATTCCGTTTAGGATGGCATTGATTTCATCCTCAGTCATGGAGCTTACTCCCGGACTTCCGCCTCCGCCGCCACTTCCACTTCCGGCATATCCAAGCTGTCCCATAAACTCCGGACTCATAATCTGCTCAAGCATTTCCACCTGATCAGAATTAAATCCATAGACCGAAATCATATCCCGATAAGATTTCAGCGTTACATTCACATATAGAACCGATTTTGTGACAGTTGTTACATTGCCATCTGCATCTGTTTCTTCCACGTCCTTTGTACCGGTGCTTGTGGTGTATGAACACATATCATTTACAACAGTCTGAAGCCAGCCTTTTGAAGTATCATTCATGACTGTTGCCGTATCTCCGACACCATACTTGACCATATAGACCGCCATAATGTCATAGTAGTTACTTGGATTTTCTTCCATTCCTTCATAATCCACATAGACCAGCTCTCCAATGTCACATCCGGTATGCTCATTTACTTTCGTGTTCACATCCCGGTTAAACTCCTGTACATAGGCACTCGTTACTGTCTGCACTGTATCTCCTGATTCAAGTGGTGGCAAAAATAAAGCAAATGGAGAATTATAGAGGATTGCAATTACCGCTATAACCGGAACCGCAATCATGGCAACTACAAGTACAAGTAATAAAAGCACCAGTCCGACAATCGGTGCAGCTGCCTTTACCCAGGTAATCGCTTTTCGCACAATCAGATCCTTTACCAGCTTTGCCACGCTGTCTGTCTGATTTTCCTGTGCTTTCATCTTATCCAGAAAGAACTTTATCTTCCTGCTCCGGTTGGTCATCTTTTCATCCTTGACCTCTATGGACACACCTGCAGCATATCCGGCTGCCATGCCGATTGCAGTACCTACTCCCGGTGCAACCGCTGTTCCTGCCGCCGTAGCAGCTGCCTTTGTAGCAGTTTTCGCTGCAACCTTGGCAGTAGTCTTGGCTGTTTCTTTTGCCGACTCTTTAGCTACAATTTTTGCAGTATCTTTGGCAGCTTTCTTTGCTGTCTTTTTTGCCAGCTTCTTTCCTGCCTCTACCTTCTTGATTCGCTTCTTTGCCTCGGCTGCCGCCTTTTTTCTAAAAAGTGCTGCACCCTTGGAAGCAGTTCCGGTAACAGGGCGGCTTGCTTCATATGCAAAATATGACGCCTGCGATACCTCCTGCCCACCTTCCACCTGCTCTGTTACTGCCCCGGCTGCAAGTGCACCTGTTCTTCCTGCAATGTGAAGATTGGTATTCTTGGTCTTGATGGAAGTGTTGGACTCTTTAAGGTTTTGCTTGAATCTTGATATTCCTTTATTCTTCGTATCTGACTGATGAATGGTACTTTTACGATATAACTTCTTTTTATCCGTATCTGCTACCTTGGCTTCGCCAGTCTTTGTACTTCTCTCTACAGTATAGATGTTGCTGCCTTTTATCTTGGCACCCTTTGGCTCGTGGGCATGAATCTTGGCTTTCTCCTTGGTGTGAATAACCATCGGCTTATCATCCACTTTCTTTATCTTCAATGTTCTCACCTTCTTTCTAATAAAAAATAAGCCGCAAGGTATTTCTACCCTACGGCTGTATAATTGATCACAAAATGAATCCACTATATCTCGCAATCAAAATTCTATTTCCATATCAGGAGTATTCTCATTACCCACTATATCAAGAGGTACTCGATCTAGCCAATCTTCTCCCCAATCAGTACGAGTTTGCTCAACAATACTTTCCCCATATGGTGTAAGTTTTCTTGCTTTTTTATCTACAGTTGCAATTAAAGATGGTTTTTTACCAGAATAATATCCAGCAGTTGAACTCGGTTTTCGCCCATACTTAATAGCCAATTCTGAGATTACATCAGGCGTTGTTGTTCCTCCCATTCTATATATCTCTTCAAGAATAGCCTTCTTCTTTACCTCTCCTACTGTGGTTTTTTTTGCAATAATCTTTGTAGTTGTCATTTTTTTACCATCTTCATTACTATCTTCTCTTTCCATTAATGAGATAAGAGCATTCACTCTATCCCTGATTGAGTATAATTCTTTTAAATATGATTCGTTATACATATTGTACCTCCAACCTTTATTACTATGCTATAATCGAATATCCTTTTGATCTTATCAAGAACACATGACCTTTTGATTTGTATACCCAACTAAGCATTCCCACAACATGATGCATATTTAAATTTTGAATACTTCCTTGCAACTGGTTGTATACTATGCGCATTAATGTTCTCGTGTTGATGCCATTTGGATTTGCTTGAATTTCGGCTTCAATAAGATTCTCCAAAACTCGTTTGTTATTTTTAGTCATTTAATCGCTCCTTTCGTTATTCAAACTCGTTGCTTGAATTTTTTACACGATTATAATAACTCTAATCTTTTGTTTTGTCAATCCTTTGTTAAATTTCGTTGTTTGGATTTTATCAACGATTATTTAATCAGAATCTCTACACTAACGAACTATTGCAAAATCACAGTTTTCTCAAATCCCCCTTGCTTCTTCTGTTCTGCAATCTTCTCGTGAATATTGGTGTTGTACAGTCTGTAAAGGTCTGTATCCTTACTAATCTGATTATCAAACGGAACCACCACCGAACCACACTTGATAAGTCCCATTCCCGATGCAGTATTGGTTACGAATCGAAGTTGTGCCTCTGATACTCCGATAACCTCTGCCATCTTGGAACTGTCTGTATTCGCCTGTTTCAAGAGTGCTACAAACTCTGAGTTTGCAAGCATTGTCGTTGCTGTGTAGTTCTGTAAAAGGTCCACGACGTTCTGAGTGATACCGGTACAAAGTCCTCCCTGCTTTCTTACTTTCTTCCAGAGTTGCTGCAAATATTTTGCAGAATACTCGGAATTAAGTAAGACGTGAAACTCATCAATATAGAGCCATGTTGCCTTGCCTCTCTTGCCATTCTCAACAATCCTGTTCTGAATGGACTCCATCATAACGAGCATTGTGATAGGACTAAGCTCTGTACCCAGATCCCTGATGCCATAGACTGTGAATCTGTTGTCTACATCCACATTTGTCTGGTGATTGAAGATATTAAGTGAACCATTCACAAAAAGCTCCAATGATAATGCAATATCTTTTGCCTCGTCCTCCGGCTGTGCCATAAGGATATCGTAAAAATCACTCATTACCGGGATATACTTCTCTTTGCTCCTTGCAATGTCGATATACAGCTTTCTCACACAGCGGTCAATGATTGACTTCTGTCTTGAATTTAAGCTGTCACCAATACACTGCTCACAAAGACCAAGCATGAACTCGCCCTTCTCTCTAACCATTCCTTTGGAATCATTCGGATCAAGGCTCCATACATCCATCTCCAGCGGATTCACATAGTTATCCGTGTAGGTAGACATATTTACCACTGTTCCACCATAGGTCTCAGCGATATCAAAGTATTATGTCGATAGGTAAGCCTTTGAAATTATCTCCAGCTTTTCCCCCGACTCACACCGTACGTGCGACTTTCACCGCATACGGCGTTCCCTCGTGTTCAAGCAAGTTTACAAGTTCCTTTGACAGGTTTAAGTTTTCTGGCTCTTCTTAGTCGATTCAGCTTCACTTTCTGCTTTTCCGATAGGTTACTACAGTAATCAGCATTTATATCTTCAATAAATGGAATAACAGCTTTGCTAACAATAACGATATTGCTATAATCATCAGTACCATTCCGTTCTTTTGGTTTTATTCTGATACCGACTGCATTTTCTGGCTCTAATTCATTTCCAGTAATGTAGCATTTCCCATACTGTGCCACGAACTTTGAAACCATATTATTTCTAAATTCAATCGTATCATCTTCATTCAGAAACATTTGAAATGCTTTCAGTTTACTGCTTTCCACTGCTCTCTGATTATTATGAATTTTCTTTCTGCCCTTTTCAGTATAATTGCATATCTCCTGTGAAAAATTCATTGGAGATTTATGATGCACTCCTGTAATCGGTAGCATATGAATATCCATAATCCTGTAAATCTTCTTACAGTCTCTGATTCCTATTGTTTTCTTTTTGAAATCACTTGGAGTTTCACAAAATCTGACTATTTTTGCTTTCTTCCTTAACCTGTTGTTACGGGTTCGTAATAAAGCATAATCAACCTCTGTGAGATTGTTATAAATATTCGTTGCAATCCGATAGTAATTCTGTATTCCAGTGACTGCACTGTTATATTTCTTTACTTCCTCTGCATTTGTATGATTCTGTATTTCAAGAATCTTCTGTTTCAAATTAGCTTTTGATTTCTTCAAGGCTTTTTCGCACATATCTGTTTTTGCAACATAACCATACTTTGATTTTCCCTGTGGCACTGCTTTGATTTTGAATCCAAGAAAATCCGATGAATTCTTTTTCAAATTTGTCACCTTAGACTTCTCTGGACTGATTTCCAATCCCAGCCTGTTATTTAGAAAATCTACTACAGCGTGGTAATACCTCTGTGCTTCTGGATATGTTCTGCACATTATTTTAAAGTCATCTGCATAACGCACAATATATCCGTCTTTCAGATTTGTGTACTGTCTGGCATATTGTGCAAAACCTTTGTTATTTCCCTTTCGTGGCATATAAGTTTCCCATTGGTCGCTTATCCACCAGTCAAGCTCATTTAATACAATGTTTGATAACAACGGGGAAAGTATTCCACCTTGCGGTGTTCCTTTTGTAGGTATTCCCTCACCCTCAATTTCACACTTTAGAAGTTTGCTTATTATACACAATAGCCTTTTATCCCTGATTCCAAGATTCCATATTTGCTTCATCAGTTTCCCATGATTGACATTGTCGAAAAACCCTTTAATATCAATATCCACGCAATAATAATGTCTGCCTAAATTGATTAGGCTTACCATTCTGCTGACTGCATGGTGGGTACTTCTGTTTGGTCTGAATCCATAGGAATGATTATGAAATTTCGGCTCACATATGGGTTCTAGCACCTGCAAAATACATTGTTGAATCAGTCTGTCCCATATGGTCGGTATGCCAAGAGGTCTCTTTTTATCACTCCCAGGCTTTGGTATATATACTCTCCGCACTGGTAATGGCTGATAATCCTCTAATCTGGCACGCACTTCCTTAATCAGTGTTTCATCATTCAGTTTGGAAATATCTTCTATTATCTTTCCGTCAGTGCCTTTTGTTTTACTGCCACTGTTACCTTTCAGATTTCTGTATGCCAATCTGATATTCTGCTTTGAACCTATTACCTCCATTAACTTGTAAAAATTATTGTTGTTTCTGCTTTCTTGATACAACTCATCAAATATGCTCTGCATATCAAAATATTCGTTGTATCTCAGCTTGTCTTTCTTCAACATGGTCTGTACCCTCCTTTCAGAGTAATACATCTCTTAGTCTTACACGAACCCATGTTGAACTCTCTACTTGCTCTAGCACACGACTAGTGGCTATCCCTCCACCACTTATTATCATGGTTTCATCGGTACTGTGCCACCACTCTCACTGGCATAAATACAGGTTATAACTATGCTAATCTCACATAGTTTTTCCCTGTAAACACTTCACAGATGGTAAAATCTCTATGTTGCCAGCTTTCCACGTTCCAAATATGCTATCTTTACATATACCCTTAGGTTTCCTCTATAAGCCTGTTACTTTACCAATGCCTGTAACATTGTATGGACTTTCATATGAACGATTTTTACTCATCCACAAGTAACGACACTAATTGTGTCACATGACCTTTCGACCACATCCCGATATAGACCTGTACATTCAAGAATTCGTCAGTTTTTAGCTGTACTCGTCAGCTTTTATTCCATTCTAACCATAGGTATTTTATAGACCTCCGGCATATCACATACAACTCCCACCTCTGGGAACCTTTCGACAACTTAATGTTTCGGTATGCTTCTGCCGACTTCACCGAGCTTCTGACACTTCATATTTACCTATTCCATGCCAGTCGGAGTATTAAGGAAGCCCTTCAAGGCGTTACCCTCTCATTTGACTTTTCGCATATTCAGTTCTCCTTATGCTAAATGTTTTTATTTAAAAGCGACGCATAAGTGGACAACCTTTTCAGTTGCCAACGTGTCGCACCGTTCATTGGATCTATGACGATTATCTCATCATCTCCCGACAAAAATACGCTTCCCATCTCCATCTTGCAGAAGAAGGATTTACCGGAACCCGGCACTCCAAAAACGAAGCCATTACCGTTAATGAGCTTCTTTCTGTTTCCGATATTCACATTCTTGCTGATCTGGTTGATACCATAGTAATTGCCCGTGCTGTCATTAAGCTCCTGCACATTAAATGGCATAAGCACCGCAAGTGACTGGGTAAGAAGTGTACGCATTGTTTCAACCTGTCTTACTCCAATCGGAAGTGCTGTGTTGAGTGCCTCCCTCTGCTTTAAGTAATGTGTATCAATCGTGCAGCTGTTACGTTTTCCGATAGTCTCCAC